>NZ_JAUQXO010000075.1:0-250256 GCF_030834625.1 Geobacter sp. | reverse complement strand
CATCGGCGGCGGCCAGGAAATCGGCATGGCCGCAGACTTCAGTATTGCCCAGGATCTGGCCAACTTCGGCCAGGCCGGTCCCAAGCACGGCTCGGCCGCCATCGGCGGGGCCACCGACTTCCTGCCGCTCATGATCGGCTGCGAGCAGGCCATGGTCTCCGGTACCCTCTGCGAGCCCTTCTCGGCCCACAAGGCGGCCCGACTCGGCATCATCGCCGATGTGGTTCCTGCCCTCAAGGTGGGGGGAAAATTCGTCGCCAACCCGACCGTCGTCACCGACCGGATGCTCGACGAATACGGACGGGTCGTCCATGGCGAATTCAAGACCGGCGCAGCCTTCAAGGAAGGGCAGGCCCAGATCAAGGAAGGGGAGATCGATCTCGGCCTCCTGGATCAGAAGGTTGAGGAACTGTGTGCCAAGCTTCTGGAGACCTTCCCCGAGTGCATGACCAAGAGCCTGGAAGAGCTGCGCAAGCCCAAGCTTCAGGCGTGGAACCTCAACAAGGAAAATTCCCGTGCATGGCTGGCGCTCAACATGATGAACGAGGCCCGTATCGGCTTCAGGGCCTTCAACAAGGGAACCAGGGAAACCGGCCGTGAGATCGACTTTGTCAAGTTGCGTCAGGGATTGGCAAAAGGGACGCCCTGGACCGAGGAGTTGGTGGATATTTAAAGCTTACCGGCAGATGTGCTGAACCAATGAATACAATCCACTGGAGGGTATCAGTCATGGAGAGCGTTAAAAGAGCCAAACATAGCTATGAAAAGGAGTACCGGCAAAAGGTCTGCTCGCCGGAACAAGCCGCATCAATTGTAAAGTCGGGAGATCATCTCTGCTTCCCTATCAGCGTCGGGGAGCCGACGCTCTTCGTGAGGGCGTTGGCCGCCCGCAAGTACGAGCTGCAAGGGGTCGTCATCAACCAGCAGCATCATCTGTGCCCCGATTATTTCACGGAGGATTCGGTTCCGCACATAAAGGTCAACGCCTGGTTCACGAGCCACGTATCCCGCGAGGCAGTCCAGAAAGGGTGGGCGGATTTCGTCCCCAACTACTTCCATGAGGTCCCCAGGCTCCTGCGTGATTACTGGCCGGTTGACGTGGCAGGGACGGTGGTTTCCCCCATGGATGAGCATGGCTACTTTACCTGTAGTCTCTCCGTCGCCTACACCATGGAGGCGGTCAAAAAGGCGTCGAAGGTGGTGGTGCAGGTGAACCCCCAGGCACCCCGGACCCACGGCAACTGTCATATTCACATCTCCGAGGTCGACCACATCATCGAGTGCAATGAGCCCCTTGCGTCCTTGACCATTCCTGCCATCACGCCGATTGAAGAGGCTATCGGCGGTTATATCTCGGAACTGGTGGAAGACGGTTCATGCTTGCAACTTGGCTGGGGAGGCATACCGAATTCGGTCTGCAAGGCGCTGCTGCACAAGAAGGATTTGGGGATACACACCGAGCTGCTTTCCGACGGCATGGTGGACCTTATGCTTTGTGGTGCGGTCAACAACTCCCGCAAGCAGACCCACCGCGGTAAGACTGTCGCCACTTTCGCCCTTGGTACCAGCCGGCTCTATGAATTCATGAACGAAAATCCACGGATAGAGATGCATCCGGTGGACTATGTCAACTATCCCCACAACATCGGCAAAAACGACAACATGGTGTCAATCAACGCCACCCTCGAGGTGGACCTGCTTGGCCAGTGCTGTTCCGAATCATTCGGGCATCTGCAATACAGCGGAACCGGAGGCCAGGCCGATTTCGTCCGGGGATCGAATATTTCCAACGGCGGTAAAGGCTTCATCACCACTGCATCGACAGCCAAAAATGGAACCATATCAAGAATCGTCCCGACCCTTGCCCCGGGAGCATCCGTCACCACCGGGAAAAACGATGTGGATTACGTGGTCACCGAATTCGGGGTTGCCAAGCTCCGCGGCCAGACGGCCCGTCAACGTGCCCTCAATCTGATCAACATCGCGCATCCCGATTTCCGTGGAGAGCTCACAGAGGCTGCCAAAAGGATGAACCGTATTTAGGGTTGGGAGGGGTAAGTAATGATATGCAGATGGGTATTTTGTGCAATGGCTCCGCTAATTCTTGCGACGCCGGTATTGGCTCAGGATGTTCCCCAGGAATCTCCGCCACCGTATAATTGTGATTTTGAGCCGTCGTGTGAGGTGAGCCCCGGTATCTATGGGAAAATGTCTTCTCCGGTCACGAGCAAATTCAAGTTGTCAATTGGCGGCTTTGTAAAACTTGATTATGTGTACAACTCCGTAAATCTGGGCTCTGCAAATGGTATCGGCCTTGTGGCGACGTTGCAGCCCAGCGGCATTCCCAAAACCAGTTCAGCTGCGGCGAAACAGGATCAGTCCCTCTTCTCCGCTCGACAGAGCCGTCTCTGGTTCAAGGCTGAAGGTCCGACATTTCTGGGTGCAAAGACAGGCGCGCTTATTGAAACCGATTTTTTCGGTTCCGGCGGCAGCAGCAATGAAACGGCTACTATGCGAATCCGGCTTGCTTACGGAACCCTCGATTGGGCAGATACTCAGATTCTCTTCGGGCAGTCGTGGGATCTCTTTGCGCCGGCAGCAGCATCCACTATCGACTTTGGTCAGGGGCAGACCGCCGGTAACCCGACTACCCCCCGCGTTGCCCAGTTAAGGGTGTCGCAGAAAGTGAAACTGAGCGATCAGAATTCCCTCAAGCTCATAGCGGCCCTGCAGAATCCGGTGCAGGACAGCAATACTGCAAATGGCACGGCGGGGGAGTCCTGGGGTGCCAAGCCCAATATTGCAGGACAGGCGATGCTTGTCAGCAAGGCGCTTGGCGTTGCTCCCGGATTCTGGGGCCTCCCTATGAACCACCTGACGGTGGGATTTTTTGGCTTATATGGCAATCAGGAAATAGCAGGCAATGCACAGACAGTTGATTCGTGGGGATATGGCCTGTACACCTTCGTACCGGTTCTGAGGTCTGCGGACGGCAAAAGCAGAGCAATGACAGCCTCCTTCGAAGGGCAGGCATATAAGGCTGCCAACATGTCGTTCAACTATGCAACCGTCAGCCCGTTATTAGGACCGCAAGGGGACAAGACCGGTGCCAAGGGGTACGGTCTATTCGGGCAGATGATATTTTATCCGACTCAGAATTTGGGTATTACAGCCGGCTACGGCATGAGAGGTGCGGAGAATTTTGCAAGTTATACCCGAAGCGGCATAAAGGACTTCCAGAAATCAAACTCCCAGATCTTTGCCAATATTGCCTATGACCTTAACGCAGCCGTCAGAGTTGCAACCGAGTATCAATATGTAAGCACCCGATACGGTAACGTCACTGCGGGCACCTCTGATTTGGGAAAAGCAAATGTGTTCCGGTTCTCGATGATCTATTTTTTCTAGCAGTTTGTTTTCGGGGGAGTGCATCCCAAAGAGGTTGCATGAGAGGTTGCACAAAATTGGTATAAACACAAAGGGCTTACAATTTTCATTGTAAGCCCTTTGTGTTTATTGGTGGAGATGAACGGGATCGAACCGTCGACCTATGCGTTGCGAACGCATCGCTCTCCCAGCTGAGCTACATCCCCATTGTAAATTATAAATAGTCCTGTTTGATCGGACACGGCACCAGATTTATACCGTAAAGTGACTCCCTTGAAAAGAAGAAAGTTAGGGGGATACGGGGATGGTTACAGTGAATTCAGCCCCTCCATCCTTGCGGTTCCTGACCTCGATCCGGCCGCCGTGGGTGGTGATGATCTTGTGGGCGATGGCGAGACCGAGACCGGTTCCCGTTTCCTTTGTGGTGAAGAAGGGGCTGAAGACGGTGTGGATATGCTCGAGGAGGATGCCTTTTCCCGTGTCCGCGACGCTGATTGAAACGGCCCGGTTCCCGTCGAGTTGGGAAGGGAAGGTGGCGATTTCCAGTACGCCGCCTGGCTCCATGACGTCATTGGCGTTGGTGAAGAGGTTGATGAGGACGTGGCGAAGCTGCGGGCAGTCGCCCAGTACCGACGGTAGCCGTGATGCCAGCCGTTTCTCTACCCTGATCCCCTTCTCTTCAAGGGGGATGGCGACCACCGCGAGGGCATCGTCGATGACCTGGTTCAGGCTGCACCGTGCATAGCAGATGGTCGTCCGTTTCGAAAAGAAGAGAATGTCGGTAAGCATCTTCTCCAGGTGCTGAACCTCACGGGTGATGACATCTGCGTACTGCCATTCTTCCGAGTCGGCGGGAAGCCGCTTTTTCAGCCGCCCTGCGAAGCCTCCCACCGATACGAGGGGGTTTTTAAGCTCATGGGCGATTCCTGCGGCCATCTTGCCGATGGCGGCCAGCTTTTCTCCCTGCAGGAGGCGTTCCTGGGTCTCGTGGAGGTTACGGTTAGTCTCCTCGAGTCGATTGTAGAGAATGGAGTTTTCTGCCGCCAGTCCCGCCTGGTTGGTGAAGAGTTGCAGAAGGTTGAGCTCGTCGGGGGTTAGGGGGCGTCCGCTTAAGCGGTTGTCGACGACGATGGCACCAATAACCCGGTCATGGGCTATGAGGGGGGCGACGGCGAAGGAGGCGCCGCCAAACCGCCGGTTGAAGGAGCGGTCAACGGGGTGCTCCCTGCGAGGATTGCGCACATGCACGAGCTTCCTGTCGAGCACTGCCTGCGAGATGGGGTTTTGGGTGCTGTCCAGGGGGAGCCGCGTCGCCTTGACGAGTCTGCAGAACTCGGTCTGCTGCAGGGCTGCAATGTCCTCGTCGGAAACGCTCAGGGCGTCCGGTGCGGGTGCGTGGGGGCCGCCGTCGGACGGCTCGAGTCCGTCGGTTCGAGCGATGCCGGTCATCCCTTGGAGTGTCTCGGTTCGCTCGTTGGCCAGAAAGAGCATGGCCCGGTCGAAGAGGGGGGGTGTGCCTGAGGTGAGGGCGGCGAGGATCAGGTGGACGAGCCGGTTCAGCTTGATGGTTGAGAGCATCGCTTTGCTGATCCGGTAGAGAAAATAGAACTCCTCGAGCCGTTTGTTCATGCTATCGAGGGAGCGTTTGTAGCGAATGATTCCGGCGGCCTCGATCAAAAGGATCTGGAGGAGTTCCCGATCGGTTTCGTCGAGGGGGAGGTCTCCGGGGAGGCCCAGGGAGAGGACGCCGACGAGGCGATCTCCGTCGATGATGGGATGGGCGTCAATCTGGCGCTCGGTCCCTATGGACGGCTCATGGGGGTGAAGCGATGATGTCCCGCGACGAAGGGGCCGGGCGCTCGCCGCGCACCTCCCTGCGACCCCTTTGCCGAAGGGAATGCGGCAGTCGCTGATTTCGTCCGGAACGAGGGTCGAGATCTTCAGGTGGAGTTGTCGCTCCCCCTCGTCGGCCAGGTAAAAGGTGGCCGATGCGCAGTGAAATGCCTCGGCAATGAGGAGGGCGAGGGCTTTCAGCCGTACCCGGTGGGGTTGGTCGGTGGTGTTGGCTATCCGAATCGCACTGCTCACTATCTTGAACTGATTCTGAACAGCCATCCAGACTCCAGGTATGCGGTATGTGCTACGGGGAGTGCGCAGGAAGGGGAGGGGACGTCACGGGTGCTTTTCTTTCCGCTCCTGTTCCATCTTACAGTCGATGCAGAGGGTGGTGACTGGTCGGGCCTTCAGGCGGGCCTCGCTGATGTCCTCTCCGCATACCTCGCAGGTGCCGAAGCTGCCATCCTCGATCCGCTCGAGGGCCTCCCGGATTTTGTTGATGAGCTTGCGCTCCCGGTCCCGGATGCGGAGCTCGAAGCTGCGGTCAGACTCCTGGGTGGCCCGGTCGGTGGGGTCGGGGAAACTGGTGGAGTCGACGGTCATTTCCGAGACGGTTTTTCCCGCCTCTTCCTGGAGCGTGCGGACCTCGTCGTTGAGGATCGATCTGAAATATTCGAGCTTCTCCTTGTCCATGCCACGCGTCTCCCTTAGTTTGCGGTAAATCGTACAAATAATAAAGGGAATGTATGGTCAAGTAAAGCAAAAAGTACTGCCGGCTTCGACGGAAACAGCTCACAGGAGCCGGTCAAGGGCCTCTTCCACCGATTTGACTCCGATTACTTCCATCCCCTCCATGGGCGTTACCTGCTTGAGGCTTCCGGCGGGGATGACGGCTCGGGTAAAGCCGAGCTTGGCCGCTTCCCGCACCCGGGTTTCCGGCTGGGTCATGGCCCGCACCTCTCCGGCCAGGCCCACCTCGCCCACAATGACGGTCTGGGGATCGATGACCTTGTCCAGGTGGCTCGACGCAAGGGCGGCCACCATGCCGAGGTCGGCAGCCGGTTCGCTCACCCGGGCACCTCCGGCGGCGTTCAGGAAGATGTCCTGACCCGCCATGTGGAGCCCCACCTTCTTGTCCAGGACGGCCACCAGAAGGGCGAGACGGTTGGCATCGACGCCGAGGGTGGTGCGGCGGGGAACCCCCAGGGAGGAGGGGGTGACCAGGGCCTGGAGCTCCACCAGGAGGGGACGGCTCCCCTCGATGGTGGTGACCACCGCGGAACCGGAGACCCCCAGGGGGCGCTCCGAAAGGAATATCTCCGAGGGGTTGCGGACCTCGCAGAGCCCCCCTTCCTTCATCTCGAAGACGCCGATCTCATTGGTGGAGCCGAAACGGTTCTTGACCGCCCGCAGGATCCGGAAGGCGTGTCCCCGGTCACCCTCGAAGTAGAGGACCGTGTCGACCATGTGCTCCAGCACCCGGGGACCGGCAATGGAGCCGTCCTTGGTGACGTGTCCGACAATGAAGGTGGGGATGGCGCTCCGCTTGGCGGCTACCATGAGACGCCCCGCGCACTCCCGGACCTGGCTCACGCTTCCCGGCGCCGATTCGAGCCCCGGGGCGTACATGGTCTGGATGGAGTCGATGACCACGGCCCGGGGAGCCACGGCGCCGATCTGGGCCAGCACCGTTTCGAGGGCCGTTTCGGCGAGAACGAGCAGTTCCTTCGAACGGATGCCGAGCCGCTCTCCGCGCAACCTCGCCTGGCGGGCCGACTCCTCGCCGGAGACGTAGAGAACCGGCCCGGCGGTTCGTGCCAGATGGTCCATCACTTGCAGGAGGAGGGTTGATTTGCCGATGCCGGGATCGCCGCCGATGAGGACGACGGAGCCGGCCACAAGCCCTCCGCCGAGGACCCGGTCGAACTCGGAGATGCCGCAGGAGAGCCGCTCCTCCGCTTCGCCCGCCACATCGCAGATGGGGACCGGTGCCACGCCGCCGGACAGGGCGACGGCGGTGCTCCCTTTTCCTTTGCCCCGCACCTCTTCGACGAGACTGTTCCAGGCGGCGCAGTCGGGGCACTTGCCGAGCCATTTGGCCGACTGGTATCCGCAGTTCTGGCAGACGTATAATGTTATGGTTTTCAAGGGGATCATCCTCCGCAGCGGTCCGGGGGCGCGTGCGTAGCGGCAGAACGTGGGTACGGGTACGTTCTAAACCCATTCGGGGCGTCTGTCAATGGAGCCGGCGGACAGCCCGTGTCAGGAAGTTGTCGTCGGTGCGGTCCCTTTGACAGTGAGAAAGGTGCTGTGCCCCTGTCGCAGGCGCGTCCCGGTTTTCAAGGAGATAGTAGATGGTAAAACGTGTGGAGCAGCACTGCAGCGGTAACGACGGTGCCCCCCGCCGACGTGGTGCTGCCCTGACCGAACTCCACAGGGCCCACAAGGTGATGGGATTCTACCCCGCCGGGCATCCGCTGCGGGCGGAGAGTCTCCGTCTGGCTTTCAGCGCTCTCCACGACGCCATTGGAGAGGAACCTCTCCTGCTGGTCGTCGGCAAAGGTGGCTTTACCTCTTCCGACGGGGGAGCAGCGGTGGAGGATAACCCCATGGCCCAGTCCCTCGCTCGGGAGCTCTTCATCAGGCGGGTCCGTCGCCTGGCGTTTCTGCCCGACCTCTCGTCGGGGGACCTGGAGGCCTTTCTCGCCCTTCTTTCCCTCGACCACCGGAGTGTTCCTTCTGCCGGTGGCATGGAGGCGCTCATGGCCCGGCGGGGGATCACGACCATCTGGGCCAACGAGATCGATCTCTCGGCCATCGGCCGCAAGCGGCAGGAAATCGAGGAGATCCGTGCAGGCTCTTCCGGGCCCTCCTTTGCCGAGGACCTGCCGGACGGCGGGGCTTTCCTGGATTCCTCGGGGAGGGCAGATGCCGGCTCGCTGCTCTCCACTGTGCCGATGGAAGAGACTCGTGGCGAACGTGCCGGGGAGGAGGGCGACCTGGGGCCGGAAGAGCTCATTGCGCTCATGGCGCGGGAGCCCGATGATGAGCGCTATCGGGAGTTCGCCCGGGCCTTTGTGAAGGAGTGCCACCGGCTTCAGGCTGGCGGTGAATTCGAGCGGCTTCTTCCCCTTCTCGATCTCCTGCTGCGGCAGGCCAACGACGGAGGGGAGGGGCTCGCCCGGCGGGGCAGCGCGCTCCTTGCCTTCGACCAGGCGGCGGGAGAGGATATGGTCGATTTTCTCGTGCAGCGCCTCGAGGCGATGCACGGCACGGAGGACGACAGACTTCTCCCGCTCCTCGCCCAGCTTGGCTCCCGGGCTGCGGTCCCCCTCGTGGCGAGCCTCTGTGGCGCCGAAGGGACCCGCGCCCTCAGAAACCTGGCTGCGGGGCTCGTGGCCGTGGGAGAAGAGGGGGCTCCGCTTCTGGTAGAGCTCCTTGCGGACGGGCGCGGGCACGTGGTGCAGATGGTGGCGGCGATCCTCGGCGAGATCGGCCATGGTGGCTGCGTGGCGGAGTTGCGGCGGTGCCTCGGTCATCCGGACGAGCGGGTGCGCCGGGAGGCCCTCCGGAGCCTTGGCCGGATCGGCGGCCCCGACGCGACGGAGGCAATCATTGACTGCCTTGGCGCTGCCGGCGACCCGGTCCTCCGGCGTCAGGCAGCCGTTTCCCTGGGCGCGCTCCGGAGCGTCCGGGCGGTGGAGCCCCTCTTTGCCGTCGTGGCGGAGCGGGATCTTTTCCTTCGCACCCTCCCCCTCAAGAAGGATGCCCTCGCGGCCATCGGCCGAATCGGCGACCGCAGTGCCGTCTCTTCCCTTGTGGCGTTGCTGGGGAGGCGCCCCCTGTTTTTCCGGCGACGCTGGGAGGAGCTTCAGTGCCTTGCTGCCGCCGTCGTTGGTCTGATCGGCGATCCGGCGACGCTTCCCCTCCTCGCGGGGCTTGAGGCGGCGGGAGGGCGTCTCGGCACGGCCTGCGGCGCGGCTGCACGTGCCATAGAACAGCGACAGAACGGAGCATCCCATGGCTGAGTTGTCCCTGATCCAGGCACAACGGGTGGTTCTCCTTCTCGCGGGCGCCTCCAAGGGGGTCACTCTCTATCCGGAGGCACACCCCGCCGTTGCGCAGCCCCTGCGCGAAATCTGCACAATCGTGGGGGAGGCGCTCCGGGAGAAGCCCGCCGTGCGGCTCGGCATCCTCGACGGGGTCCTGTTTCTGGAGCACCACCTCTTCTTCACTCCCACCGCCTCCGTGGATGAGTTGGTGGAAATCCTCACGGCCCGGGAGGTCCGGGCCGTTACCTTCCAGCGTGGTCTTGCCCCCTCCGAGCTGACGGAATTCGTGACCCTCCTGTCCCGGCGGGACCTCCGGGGGGAAGCCCTGGCGGCAGAGCTTGCCCGGCGGGGATGCGCCCATGTGACCGTGGAACTTGAGGACCTCCGGCAGGAGGAGGCCGAGGAGGAGTTCGACGCGACGGCCACCTACCGGCAGGCGATCACCGTGGTCAGCACCCTCTTTGGCGACATCGAAAGCGGCCGGATACCCAGCACGGAGATGCTCCGGGGCATTGTGGACCGCGTGGCAGATCTCACCATCAGGGAGCCGTCAACGCTTCTGGGGCTCGCCATGATCAAGGACTACGACAACTACACCTTTTTTCACAGTGTGAATGTGGGGATTCTTGCCATGGCCCTGGGGGCTGCCCTCGACATGAAAAAAGAGGAGTTGCGGGAACTGGGGATGGCGGGCTTTCTCCACGACGTGGGAAAGACGCGGGTGGCGAAGAAAATCCTCAACAAGCCGGGGAAGCTTTCCCCTGCGGAGTTCGAGGAGATGAAGCGGCATGCGGAGGACGGGGCCCGGATCATCGGGGAGATCGAGGGGGTCAACCCCCGCGTGGCGCAGGCTGTCCTTGGCCACCATATCGGTTTCGACCGGACCGGCTACCCCCCCTGGGCTCTGGATCTCTCCTTCGAGCGTTCGTGCGACATCATCGCCGTGGCCGACTGTTACGACGCCATCACCACATTGCGGGTCTACAAGCCTCCCCTGAACCCCAGGGAGGCCGTGGAGATGATCAGAGGTCTTGGGGGGACGCAGCTGGACCCGGATCTGGTGGAAACCTTCACGGGGATGTTGGGGCGGTACCCCGTCGGCACCCTTGTCCGGCTCGACACGAACGAGATTGCGGTGGTCTTTCGGCCGTCATCTCAGGGAGGGGAGCGGCCAGTGGTGAAGGTGGTGAAAGACGGGCTGGGGAGGGTCCTGCCGTCTCCCGTTGTGAAAGACCTGGCGCGGGAGGAGGGGGTAGGTATCGTCGCCGTGATGGATCCGGCCCTCGCAGCCATCGACGTTTCCCGCTACCTTGAATGAGGACGACGGCCCCGTGGGGCCTGTCACTGCACGAGGGGGAGCATGCCGAGAGCCGTGGCGGCTGCCGTGCGGGTCTGCGGATGAGGTGAGTCGAGAAGCGCCAGTAGCCGCTCCTCCAGGTCGGGGCCGCCGTTCCTGCCGAGGGCCAGGGCAGCTTCGGCATCGAGAAAGCCGTCGCCGGCGTCGAGGAAGGGAATGAGAAGCCGCACCGCCTCCGGCGTCCGGTAGTTGCCGAGGGCGGCGATGGCCTTGGCCCGAAGGGCCGTGCTGGTTTCCTGGAGCCCCTGGGCCAGAACTGGGAATGCCCGGGGATGGGCAAGGGCGCCGAGAACCTCCAGGGCAGCCCCTTTGATGTCCTCCTCGGGACGGGAGGCGCAGTAGAGGAGAGGGGGAAGAACCCGTTCTCCGCCGATCTTTCCGAGGGCGTAGATGGCCTTCACTTTGGTTCCCCGGTCTCCCTTGCGGAGAAGCTCGGCCACCTCGGCGAAGCTGTCGATCCCCTCAAGGCGCTCCAGGGCAGCGGCAGCCGCCTGCCTCACCTCTTCGGCCGGATCCTTCAGGAGCGGAACAAGCCGCTCATGCCGTTTTCCCGTTGCGTTAGAATCCATGGCTGTGGCATTAGTAGCAGAATTCGCTCGGATCAACAACCCCTTAATCCCCGCCCGGTCAACGGATTCACGGAATATTTCCCTTGGCGGTCCAGCGACGCGCCGATCGCCATAGCCTGAAAGGAACACGATGAAACTGAACGTGAAAGCAGCCCTCCTCTCCGCCTTTGTCCTGCCGGGCCTCGGCCAGGTCGTGAAGGGGGAGCGGGTGAAGGGGGGGATCCTCATCGCCCTTTCCAACATCTTTCTCCTGGGGGCATTTTTCCTGATTCTCAAGGGGATGGGGCCGGTGCTCCTGGAGGCCCAGTTGGCCGGCAGCGTCGACGCGAACGCCGTCGCCCGGAAGCTCGCCGCCGGTGCGCCGGCCGCACGGGTGCTTCTGGCCTGTTTCGCGGCCCTCTGGTGTTTCGCCGTTGTCGACGCCCTCGTGGAGCGGCGAAAAGAGAGGTAGCCCGGCGGGATAATTAGGTTTGACAGAATTGCGTAAACTGTGAGATAAAATAAAGAGTTAGCGCATGGCCCCCCCCTGTGGGGGCTTACGTGTATCACGGGTCAGAATGGAGCAGCGATGATTCATGCCGAAATCGTGGCAACAGGCGGGTGCGTTCCCGAGCGGGTCGTTCCCAATGATTTTTTCAGCTACCTCGTGGATGATGCCGACACCTGGATCGCGTCCCGCACGGGAATCCGGGAGCGGCGCTTCGTCTCTCCCGACGAGGCAACGTCGGACCTAGCCACCGGCGCGGCGCGCAGTGCCCTTGCCAGGGCCAACATGGAACCCGGCGAGCTCGACTGTATCATCGTAGGCACCTCCACCCCCGACATGTACCTTCCCGCCACCGCCTGCATGGTCCAGAAAAACCTCGGGGCCACAAACGCCGTGGCCTTCGACATGAACGCCGTCTGCAGCAGCTTCATCTTTGGGGTGGAAACCGCCGACAACTTCATCCGCTCCGGCAAGTACCGGCGGGTCATGGTGATCGGCGCCGACACCTACTCGAAAATCCTCGACTTCGAGGACAAGGGGACCTGCCCCCTCTTCGGCGACGGCGCCGGCGCCGTCATCCTCGGCGCCACCGAGGAGAAGCGGGGGATCCTCCAGAGCGTGATCCGCAGTGACGGTGGAGGCTGGGAGCTGATCCAGGTTCCCTCGTCGGGTTCCCGCTCCCCGGTCACCGCCGAGAGCATTGCGGCCCGGGACAACACTTTCAAGATGACCGGCAAGCAGGTCTTCATCTTCGCCACTGACGTGATCCCGCGGATTATCGAGGAGGTCACCACCAAGGCGGGGGTAAGCGTCGGCGACGTCGACTACATCATCCCCCACCAGGCCAACGTCCGGATCATCGACTTCATTTCCAAAAAGACCGGTCTTGCCAAGGAGCGGTTTCTCCTCAACCTGGACCGCTACGGCAACACCGCCGCCGCGTCGGTGGGGCTTGCCCTGGACGAGAATATCCGCAACGGCACCCTCAAGTCGGGCCATCTGGTCCTCATCATGGGATTTGGCGGCGGGCTCTCCTGGGGGGGCGCCCTTATCCGCCTCTGATTCCTGCTCTCCCCTCGCCGGCCTCCACCACCGACAGCCCCCGCCCGGCAAGGATTTCCCCCAGAAGTTCCGGCGGCGCGACCCGCTTCCACCCACCGTGGAAGCGGTCCGCCGCCAGGATGATCCCCCCCGCCGCCAGGCGGTCGACTAGTCCCGCCACGACCCGCTCCAGGGTCTGCCGCCCATGCATGAACGGTCCGCCGAGAATCCCGTTGCAGATGATGACATCGAATCGATCAGCACCAGCGGACTGCGCCGTCAGGTCTTCGGTGGTGAAGCGGATACGTTCAAGGGCTCCGGCCATGCGAAGCTCCTCCCTCAGGTGGCGGAAGGCCTCCTGCCGTGCCGGGTCGTGGGGGAAAAAACCATGGGCCGCCGCGAAGATTTCGAGGGGGTCCCGGCTGGCGCCGACGATGCTGAAGCCATCGGGGGCGAATCCTGCCTCTACCAGGAGCCGGGCCAGGCCGTAGGTCCCTTCGCCGGCTCCGCAGGCGGCGTCGAGACAGCGAAGCGGTCTGCCGCGCCCCTTGCCGACGTTTGCCTCGAGCCACCGGTGCAGAAATCTCCCCTGGTCGGGGTAGCGGTTGGCATTGGCCCCATGGCGGCGGGGGACGAAGAGGGCGAAGAGGAAACGTGTGCGGAGCTCCCCGTCGGCCGCGAGCAGCTCCAGAAGCCGGGCGGGGTCCCGTTCCCGAAACGGGGGCTCAAGGCGTTCCAGGCAGTCGAGCCACGAGGCCGCCCTTTGCAGGGGGGTGCCGTCGAGGGACGGCGCGACAGGGAGGGAGAGGCGGATGAGGCGTCGGAAGGCCCTCCGCACCTCCTCCAGGGGGAGGAGGAGATCGGTGGTGGCGCGCATTTCCTGCGTGAGGGCGAGCCCCTCCCCCCAAAGGCCGAAGGGGATCGTGCCGGCGTAGACGCGAAACCGTTCCCGGAGTCGGGCGATGCGCCGCTGCAGGTCGTGGTCGGCGAGAGATCCCGGGACCACGAGGCGGCAGAGATGGCGCTCCGTCTCGTGCGGATCGGTGACGGGCCGGATCTCCCCCAGGGTGGGCGGCAGTGGCAAAAGGTGCGGGTTTTCCATCGGGTTCCTGTGGTGACTGGATTCGGAACCCATTCTATGCAACGGATTTTCCCCTGTCTAGTGAGGATGCAGGAGGTAACGGCATGGCCCCCTTCGCGGGCGTGAAGCTCTTCGTCATCATTGCGCTGAATTCCCTCTGGCCCTCCACGCAACCGGGCGGCGCTCCTGTGCAGAACGCCGCCCGTCATGTTTCTCCCACGCCCCCGGGGTTCACTCCCGTGGCGCCCGCCGATATCCCACACATCCTGGCCGACCCCGGACGGGCCGTGACCGATGGGGGGGACATCGCCCTCTTCTTCCCCGGCTGCCCGGCCCTCGCTGCGCCCTTCCTCCTCTTTCGCCTCAAGCGGCTGGGATTCTCCCGGTGCCGCGCCCACCTCCTTCCTGAAGGCCTGGCGCTCACCGCCCGACGCTAGCCCGCGACCTTGGTGATTTCGGGGCCGATCTGGGTGAGAGGGAGGACCGAGTCGGCCACCCCCCCCTCGATGCAGGCCCGTGGCATGCCGTAGATGGTGGAAGTGGCCTCGTCCTGGACGATGGTGCCCCCTCCCCTGGTCTTCAGGTGTTTCATCCCCTTGAACCCGTCGGCTCCCATGCCGGTGAGGATGACTCCCAGCAGCGACCCGTTGCAGGCGTCGGCGAAGGTGGTCAGCATGTGATCCACCGACGGAACGTAGATATACTGGGGGTGCTCGGCGGTGGCGATGGTCCGGACGGCGACGGTGCTCCCCTGGCGAACCAGCGCCGTGTGCATTCCCCCCGGCGTCACGAGCACCACCCCCGGCTGGATGATGTCGCCGGCCTTTGCCTCTTTCACCTGGAGTGAGCACTTGGTGTTGAGCCGCTCGGCGTAGGGGCCGGTGAACGCCTTCGGCATGTGGATCGCCACCACGATGCCGTGGGGGAAGTTGCCCGGTATCCGGCCGAGAACCTCCTGGACAGCCACCGGTCCGCCGGTGGAGGCGCCGATCCCCACGTACTGGTACCGCTGCCCTGCCGGCCGTGGGGCAACGGTGGGCCGCGGCGGCACCACGATGCGAGAGGGGGGAACGGTCGAGGCCATGGACCTGCCGAGGATCGACCCCGCGGAGCCCTTCACCTTCCGCAGGAGCTCTTCCTTGAAGGTTTTCTGGGCGTCTATGCTGTCGGTGACGTTTTTGGGGATGTAGTCGATGGCGCCGGCGTCCAAGGCGTCGAAGGTGGCCTTGGCACCCTCACAGGTGAGGGTGGAGACCATGAGGACTCGGGTGGGGGCCTTGGCCATGATCTGTTTGAGGGCCGAGATGCCGTCGAGCCGGGGCATTTCGATGTCCATGGTGATCAGGTCCGGCTTGAGGGCCAAGGCTTTCTCCACCCCCTCGATCCCGTCCACGGCCACGCCGATCACCTCGATGGCGGGGTCCTTCTCAAGGACGCTCCGGATCACCATCCTCATGAACGACGAGTCGTCAACAACGAGCACGCGCAGTTTTTTTGCCTGATTCGGAAGCATGACTCTTTTACCTGTCCTTGAAGATGTTCCTGACCAGTTCCTGGATCTCCTCCACCTGGTCGTCCAGCTCGTAGCAGAACCGCTCCACGTCGAACTCTGCCAGTTTTGCTCCCGGCCCCTGGATCATCTCCCAGGCCGGCTCGTCGGCCAGGGAGAAGCTGGTCCACTCCTTCCCGCCGTAGTCCAGGTTCCGCACCGTACAGAAAAGATCCGCCAGGTTCACGATGGCGGCGAGCCGCGGCGCGTTTTTGGCCTCCCGGGGGGCGTGATGGCAGGCGACGATCTCGCAGTAGTCTTCGGGGAAATGCCACTCGCGGGCGAGGCAGAGCCCCACCTCGCAGTGGGTCGTGCCCAGGAGGCGCTCTTCCGCCTCCACCAGTTGGGTGGGGGTGTCCTTGATCGTGTCCACCACCTTCTGGAACTCGTCCCTCAGGTAGTAGCTCAGGAAGACCTCGCCGATGTCGTGGATGAGGCCGCCGATGTAAGCCTTCTCCGTATCGTGGTACCCCACTTTCTCGGCGATGAGCCGCGCCACGATGCCGACGCCGAAGGAGTGCTCCCAGAACGACTTCACCCCGAGAACCCCCTCCTTCCCCTCGAAGCTCTGGATGAAGGAGCAGGTGAGGATGAACTCCCTGATGTGCCGCAGCCCCAGGTAGACCAGGGCGCCCTTGAGGGAAGAGATGACCGTGGCCGGCCGGTAGAGGGGCGAGTTGACCATCTTCAGGACCCGGGCCGCCATGACCTGGTCGGTGAGGAGCAGTTCAGCCACCTGGTCGATCTCCACATCGGGCTGGTCAAGGAGCGACAGGACCTGGGTGGCCACGGCGGGGATGGTGGGGAGATCGGTCATCCCCTGGATCAGAGCGGCAGCTTTTTCCATTTTGCTCGATTGTTCCACGCTATCCGTTCCACCTTTCACTTTTTGTAGGCAAATCCGCCGGGGAAGTGGACCGTCTTGAATTTGTCGTTCACGCCGTGCAGGGATTCGGACTGCCCCACGAAGAAATAGCCGTAGGGCTGGAGGTTGTTGTAGTAGTGCTGCACCACCTTGGTCTTGGACGCCAGGTCGAAGTAGATGAGGACGTTGGCGCAAAAGATGAAATCAAAGCTCTTCATGAAGACCATCTTCGCGTCTTCGTAGAGGTTCAGGTGGCTGAAGCTCACCAGCTTCTTCACGTCGGGGGAGAGGACGAAGCGTCCTCCCGGCTCCTCGCGGAAGTATTTCTTCTTGTAGAAGTCGGGGGTGTTGCGCACGGCGTAGGCGTTGTAGACCCCTTCCCGGGCCTGGGCGATGACCGTCTCGCTGATGTCGGTCCCCACGATCTCGATGATCCAGTCCTTGAGGATCGTGGCCCGCTTCTCCAGGAGGATCATGGCCATGGTGTAGGCCTCCTCGCCCGATGAAGAGCCGGCGCTCCAGATCCTGAGCTTGCGGAAGCCGATCTTTCCCTTGGCCGCCACGATCTCGGGGAGAAAGACGTTTTCCAGGGCCTTGAGCTGGGGAGGATTGCGGAAGAAGCAGGTTTCGTTGGTGGTGATCTCGTCCAGGAGCTTCAGCAGTTCGTCGGATTTCCCGGGGCCGTTCTTCACAAGTCCCATATACGCCATGAGGCTCGGTGAATTGGTCGCCTCTATCCGACGGGCCAGACGGCTTTCCAGAAAATATTTCTTGCTTGTGTGGAAGTATATCCCGCAGTGGTTGTAGATGAAGTCCCTGAAGACCTCGAAATCCTTGTCAGAGAGTTTCACACGTGTCCCTTCATCCGGTGTGTTTCGTGTCCGTGGTCTGCCGATCAGGCTGCGAGGCGTCCGCCGCCGCTTCCGTCGCTGTTTTCCAAAAGCCCCGCCGGGTCGATGATGAGCGTTACCCGCCCGTCGCCGAGGATGGTGGAGCCGGCGATGCCGGGGAGGTTCGCCAGGTACTTGCCGAGGGACTTGATCGCCACCTCCTGCTGACCCAGGAGCCGTGAAACCACGAGGCCGACCCGCTTCTCCGCAACTCCCACGATGACCACGTAGCAGGCGGTGCGGCTCCGCTCGCTGGGCTGCACGTTGAAGATCTTCTGCAGCCGCATGAGGGGGAGCACCGAGTCGCGCAGCTTGAGCACCTCCTGGCCGCCGATGGTGTGGAACTCCTGTTCCTCCACCCGGAGGGTCTCCAGAACTGCCGCCAGGGGGACCGAATAGGTCTCTCCCTCCACCTCCACCAGAAGCGACTGGATGATGGCGAGGGTGAGGGGGAGCTTCAGGATGAACTCGGACCCCTGTCCCGGCTCGCTGCGGATATCGATGATGCCGTTCAGTTTCTTGATGTTGGTCCGGACCACGTCCATGCCGACGCCGCGGCCCGAGAGGTCCGTGGCCTTCTCCTTGGTGGAGAAGCCGGGGAGGAAGATGAGATCCAGAATCTCCCGCTGTCCCATGGCGGCCAGCTGTTCGTCGGTGATGAGCCCCTTCTCCCGGGCCTTTCTCGCCACCTTCTCGGTGTCGACCCCCTTGCCGTCGTCCTTGATGCTGATAACGATCTGGTTCCCCTCGTGGGCCGCCGAGAGGATCAGGTTCCCCTTGCGGGGTTTGCCGGCGGCCACCCGTTCGTCAGGGGTCTCCAGGCCATGGTCCAGGGCGTTGCGGATCAGGTGGATCAGCGGATCGCCGATCTCGTCCACCACCGAGCGGTCCAGTTCGGTTTCCTCGCCAAGGACCAGGAGATCCACTTCCTTGCCCAGGTCCCGGGCAAGGTTGCGCACGATGCGGGGGAATTTCTTGAAGACCTTCTCCACCGGGATCATCCGCATCTTGAGGACCTGCATCTGAAGCTCGGAGGTGACGAAACTGATCCGCTTGGAGAGCTTGCCGAACTCCTCGCCAAAGGAGGTTTCATCGCTGCCGCCGTGGAAATCGGTGTTGAGCTGCATCATCCGGTTGCGCTCCAGGACCAGCTCCCCCACCTGGTTCATGAGGTCGTCGAGCCGCTTCACGTCGACCCGCACCGTGGAGTTGTCCGTCAGGTCGTCCCCCTTCTTGTCGTCGCGGGGGGCCGGCGGCGGGGCCGCCTGGGCACGGGGAGGCGGCGTGGCGGCCTTGACCGGTGCCGTTTCCTGGGCGGGCGACGGCTCCGCAGGTGCCTGCATTGCCGACTCCTGCGGCAACGGTTCGGCCACCTGTCCCTCGGGCGCTGCAGCCGGGGTCGCGGGGGCCGTTGGCTTCAGGACCGTCGCTTCTTTGGCGTTGTCCGACAGGAAGGGGAGGAGTTTGCCGATGGTTTCGTCGAGCTCCCGCTCGACGATGTCCCCCCCCTTGATGTCGCTCACCAGGAGCTTCACCAGGTCCACCGCCTCCAGGATCACATCCATGATTTCCGGCGTCACCTCCAGCTCCCCACGGCGCAGGCGGTTCAGAACGTCCTCGGTCTTGTGGGTGACCTTCACGAGAAGTTCGAATCCGAGGAAGCTCGAGGCCCCTTTCACCGTATGGATCGACCGGAAGATGCCGTTCATGAGCTCCGTGTCCGACGGGGCCTTTTCCAGGGCAACCAGGTCGTCGTCGAGCTTTTCGAGCAGCTCTGCCGTCTCGGTCAAAAATCCTTCCAGAAGTTCCTGGTCTTCGCACTCTATTGCCATGTGCTGCTCCTCACGAACGTGAATAGGTGGGCGGCGCGGCGCATTGTGCTGCCGGCGGCGCCGTGCAATGTCACATCATGCCGCTGAACAGGTGCCGCTCGTCCCGGGAGATGAGCTTCTCCAGGTTCAGGAAGAAAAGGAGGCGATCAGTCTGGTTGATGACCCCCGCGAGGCACTCCTGCTCCACGGCGCTGTTGACCACCGCCGGCGGAGGCTGAATCTCGCTTTCGGCGATCCGGATCACTTCGGATACCGCATCCACCACGAAACCCATCAGCTCCCCTTCCATGTCGATGACCATGATCCGCGTCTGGCTGCTGATCTCCCCATCGGGAAGGTTGAATCGTTTGCGCATGGAGATGATGGGGATTACCTTGCCCCGCAGGTTGATGACCCCCTCGATATAGTGGGGGGTGTTGGGAACGCGGGTGATGCTCGGCATCCGGATGATTTCCCGGACCTTCAGGACGTTCACCCCGTACTCCTCATGCTCCAGCTTGAAGCTCACGAGCTGGATCAGTTCGTTCCGGGACTCCTCCACCCTCGTCTGCAGCGCTGTTTCCATGGTTCATTTCCTCCTTATCTGTTCCGGCAGATCGGAAATTGTCTCTTCGACGGACGCCCGCGGAGGGAGGCATCGCTCTGCCCCATGCAAAGAGTGTTCTCGTGATTCGGTCACGCACCCCATGCCGAGGCGATCTGAAGCTCCGGCGAACTCCTTGATCCGCAAAGACCGTGCATTTATATTCATCGGCTCAACTAACGAAAATTTTAGCAATTTTTTTCATGTGATTTCTCAATGGGTTACGGAGCTTGCGTGAAAATTGACACGGTGGTGTTGCGGACTGACGCAGAGAGATGCGTCGGAGGGCTCTTGCGGGGGGTGGGAAGGGGGGTGAGATAAAAGTCGTTTCAGGGGTTTTCGCCGGGAAAATATTTTATTGGTGGTCGTCATTTTGTTGACTTTTGTCAGGATTATGACTACTATGGCGTCCGCACCGAGAGGATCACGATCTGGACACCCGCCTGCCCCGAGGAGACCATGGATACACCGCGACTGCTCATTGCTGACGACGACAAGAAGACCCGGGATTTTGTAGCCGCGTTCCTCAAGTACAAGGGGTACGACGTGGTCCAGGCCTGCGACGGCCAGGACGCCCTCGACAAGTTGGAAACCGAGGAGGTTCATCTCGTCATCACCGATCTGATGATGCCGCGGGTGAACGGCCTCGAATTCGTCAAAAAACTGAAGGCCATGCGTCCCGGCACCGTCATCATCGCCTACAGCGCCTTCGGCAACTACGAGATGGCCTCCAACCTCCTCAAGGCAGGGGTCTTTTTCTACCTGGAAAAGCCCTTCAACCTGGACGAGCTCGAAACCCACGTCAAGCGGGGCCTCGAGCATCAGTCGCTCCAGAGCCAGACCTACCGGGCCAAACCGGCCATCAAGAACCGCGCTCTTCTCCCCAACATCATCGGCGAAAGCGCCAAGATGCTTTCCCTCTTCGAGCTGATCGAGAAGGTGGCCGAGTCCGACGCCACCGTCCTTATTCAGGGAGAGTCGGGAACCGGCAAGGAGCTTGTTGCCCGGGCTGTCCACGATCTGAGCAATCGGAAGTCGCGCAACTTCGTCCCGGTCAACTGCGCCGCCATTCCCGACGAACTCCTCGAAAGCGAGCTCTTCGGCCACGTCAAGGGCTCCTTCACCGGTGCCGTGGCAAACCGGATTGGCCGCTTCGAGATGGCAGACCGGGGAACGCTCTTCCTCGACGAAATCGGCGACATGAAACCGAACCTCCAGGTGAAGCTCCTGCGGGTGCTCCAGAACCGGGAGCTTGAGCCGGTGGGGGCCACCCGCTCCAAGAAGATCGACGTCCGGATCATTGCCGCCACCAACCAGAATCTGGAGAAGCTCGTCGCCATCAAGCAGTTCCGCGAAGACCTCTACTACCGTCTTTCGGTCATCCCCGTCTTCATTCCGCCGCTCCGGGAGCGCAAGGACGACATTCCGCTCCTGGTCAACTCGTTCCTTGAGCACTTCAATCGCAACAAGAAGAGCAAGGTGAAGGGGATCGACTCCGACGCCATGGAGTTTCTTTCTCACTATGACTGGCCGGGCAACGTGCGCGAGCTGGAGAACCTCGTGGAGCGCCTCGTCATCCTCAAGGGATTCGGCTCCATCGGCGTCAAGGACCTCCCCGAAAAGTTCACCGGCGTCACCATAGCTCCTCCCTCGGAAAGCATGGCCCTTCCCGACTCGGGCATCTGCCTCAATACCGTGGTGGAAGAGTTCGAAAACAACCTCATCCTCCAGGCCCTCAAGAAGACCGGCGGAAACAAGAAAGAGGCCGCTCTTCTCCTGAACCTCAAGCGGACCACCCTCATCGAAAAATTAAAAAAACGGAGACTCGATACAATTTCCACGTCTTTTGCATAAGACCTGGGTATGCTCATCGATACTCTCATCAATCGCCCCGCTACCCCCGAATCTAAACCCCAGGCCGATCGGGCTGCCCTCCGTGAAGCCGTCAGCGGCCTCGTGTTCGACGAACTTCTGGCGGCCGGTGCGGCGCCCCGGGCCGGAACGCGTGCCTCGCTGGCTGCGGCTGCGGAGCTCATGCGTCTTGACATGATGCGGAGCGCTTTTTCCCTGGGCGATGCCGAAGGAGGGGAGAGCCCGCCGGTCATGGGGCGCGCCGTGGAGCTCATGCTCAAGAGTTTCGCCGAGAACGGTCGTGAACCCGCCGCCGCCCCGACGCCCCCGGATGCTTCCGAAACCCCTGCCCCTGCCCCTGCTGGTGCTGCCGCTGTCTCCCATCCCATTGAGGAGAAGAAGAGTGGCAACTGGCTCGATGATGTCGTCAGTCGGGCATCTCGCCGCTACGGCGTCGAAGTGGGACTCATCAAGGCGGTCATCAAGGCGGAGAGCAACTTCAACCCCAACGCCGTTTCCCGGGTAGGTGCCCAGGGGCTCATGCAACTCATGCCGGCCACCGCCCGGGGGCTTGGCGTCACCAACTCCTTTGATCCCGAACAGAACGTCATGGCGGGGACGAAATTCCTCAAGGACCTTCTGGCCCGTTACAACGGAAATGTGGACAAGGCCCTCGCCGCCTACAACTGGGGGCCGGGCAACGTCGACCGCAAGCCCCATCTCCTGCCCCGTGAAACCCGCGAGTACCTCGTCAAGGTGAAGGAGTTTTACAACCAGTTTGCCTGACGGCATCAATGATCAGACGGTCCTCGTCGCACCATGACAAGCCCTTTCGCACGGCGCGGGAGGGCTTTCTCATGTCCCCCCATGGCCGAGGTTGCCGTCTCCCCCTTCCCGTATATCTTTGTCAAATTTTCACCTCTACCGCTTATCCCCCCAGGGCCTCTGCCGGCTCCACCTTGAGCGCTTTTCGTATCCCCACAATATTTGAAATCGTGCAGATTGCGATGACGATGACAAAAAGTGTTTGCAGGTCCATGGCGACACGCCCCTCGGCTAAGATGAAGGTGTTTTGACTTGAGTCAAAGACCTTCAAACCCTGTCGGATATGATTCTAGATGCCCGGTGATAAGCGCCCGCCCGCCCCATGGTGGCCGATCCCCTATTTTCTGGCAACAACGCAAAACTCCTTCTTTGCCCACGTATTTAACGTCGAGAAGAAAACGATTGTAATGAAGAAGCAAAACGGGACCTCTCCAGAGGACCTTTGGGTCGCCTAAAGCAGGGCAAAGAGCTGGGGTGCGCTGCTCCAGGGAGCTAAGATTGACGCGACCGACATGCAAAGGGAAATTCCGGGCATTTTAAAGCTTGCCCGTAAGTAGTTCCGAATGTGTGGAAGGAGGAGATTCCTGCGATACATCAGCGGGAACGACAGGTAAGAGGAGAATGGCGAGTTACATGATTCCTGTCGTTATCACGTGTCCCGTGATATTGATCAAAAGGAGAAAATCAATGACAATGACAATTCTACTGAGGAGCAGCCTGACAGTGCTTCTTCTTGCCGCTACGGCGGTCTGGTCCGGCTGTTCAGCAGAGGATACAACACAGATGAAGAAGACCGATAGGGCTGAAAGCGCACTACGGACGGCAAAGGCAGAGGATACATCCATGAAAACCATCGGAGAGATCGTCGCCGCAGATTACCGGACCTCGAAGGTTTTCGCGAAATACGGGATCGATTTCTGTTGCGGCGGCAAGGTTCCGCTCTCGGTGGCCTGCCGGGAAAAGGGCATCGATCCCGCCTCGATCGGGCGGGAGATCGAGGCGGTCAGGAGCGAGCCGATCGGGCGGAGCCAGGACTACGCGTCGTGGGGGCTTTCGTTCCTTTCCGACTACATCCTCAACACCCACCACGCCTATCTCAAAGAGAATACTGGGCAAATTGCGGCATACACCCACAAGATAGCCGAGGTTCATGGCGCCCGTCATCCCGAGGTGATCAGGATCGCTGCCATCTACGACACGATTGCAACCGACATGGCGTCCCATCTCCGCCAAGAGGAGGAGGTGCTTTTTCCGGCCATCAAGCGGATAGATGCAACCAGAAAGGCGGGCAAAACTCCGGAGACGAAGGATCTCAACGCGATCAAGACATGCCTCGCCAGCCTCCAGCAGGACCACACCAAGATTGGCGAAGCGCTCCAGACAATCCGCAATCTGGCGAAGGGGTATGCGATGCCGGATGATGTCTGTAACACGTACGTGATAACGTACAATATGCTCAAGGAGTTCGAAGGTGATCTCCACAAGCATGTGCACATGGAAAACAACATCCTGTTTCCGAAGGCCGCCTGGGTCTCAGAGGTGTCCGGTTAGATATTCTCCAGATCCCGCGACGGCCCGACCCCCGTCATCAATGGGGGGTTCAGGCGGTGAAATTGTTTGCAGTTATGGGGTTTGAGGTTTACAAAAAAGGCCGCCTTTCCGGAGAAAGGCGGCCTTTTTGACATTTGGCGTCCCCAGACGGATTTGAACCGTCGTCGCCGCCGTGAAAGGGCGGTGTCCTGGGCCGGGCTAGACGATGGGGACTAAGGGAAAAGGACCCGGTCGAGTAATCAACCGGGTCCGTGGTGTGTAAATGGTGAGCCGCGTTGGGATCGAACCAACGACCACCTGATTAAAAGTCAGGTGCTCTACCAGCTGAGCTAGCGGCTCTCAAAGAGAAAACTGTTTTTATCAGACCTGCTGAAATGCGTCAAGAAAAAAATCTCGAAACGTACAATTTATTACGCAAACGGGTTGCGGAGAATCATGGTCTGGTCGCGACCGGGGCCCACCGAGACGAGTACGATGGGGCAGCCGGTCAGCTCTTCGAGCCGGTGCACATACTGCCGTGCTTTCTCCGGAAGATCCTCGAAGCGGCGGGCGCCGCTGATGTCGCACTTCCAGCCGGGGATCTCCTCGTAGACCGGTTGACACTTCTCGAATACCGCCAGGTTGGCCGGCAGGTCCTCGACGGGCTTCCCCTCGTAAGTGTAGCCGGTGCAGATCTTGATGGTGTCGAAGTCGTTCAGCACATCAAGCTTGGTGAGCGCAACGCCGGTGAGCCCATTTACTCGTACGGCGAAGCGGACCACCATGGCATCGAACCAGCCGCAGCGCCGGGGCCGTCCGGTGGTGGAGCCGAATTCGTTCCCTGCCTGACGCAGTTTCTCGCCCTCGGCGTCGAGAAGTTCGGTGGGGAAGGGGCCGCTGCCGACCCGTGTCACGTAGGCCTTGGAGATGCCGATGATCTCGTGAATCTCCCGGGGGCTCACCCCAGTTCCCGTGCAGGCTCCGCCTACGCAGGTGGACGATGAGGTGACGAACGGATAGGTGCCGTGATCCACGTCGAGCAAGGTCCCCTGGGCCCCCTCGAAGAGAAGCTTTTTACCTGCTTCGATGTCCTTGTGGAGGATCAGGGAGGTGTTGGCCACGTACTTTCGGAGGATTTCCGCATAGCCGCTGTAGGTTGTGTAGACTTCGTCAAAAGAGAGGGGCTCTTCGCCGAACATCTTTTCGAGGATGAAGTTCTTCTCCTCCAGATACTCCCGGAGCTTGCGGGCGAAGATCTCCGGATCGAGCAGGTCCATGAGGCGGATTCCGCGACGGCCGATCTTGTCCTCGTAGGTGGGGCCGATCCCCCGGCCGGTGGTGCCGATCTTCTTGTCGCCGCTCTTGGCTTCGCGGGCCAGGTCGATCCTCTTGTGATACGGCATGATGATGTGGACCGACTCGCTGACCAGCAGGGCGCTGTCGTCCTTCAGGCGTCCTTTCTCCTTCAGGCGGGTGATCTCCATGATGAAGACCTCGGGGTCGAGCACCACGCCGTTGCCGATGACGCACCGCTTCCCCTCATGGAGAATCCCCGACGGGATCAGGTGCAGGATGGTTTTTTCGCCATCCACCACGAGCGTGTGGCCGGCGTTGTTCCCCCCCTGGTAGCGGACCACGTCGTCCGCGTGCTCGGTGTAGATGTCGACAACCTTGCCTTTTCCTTCATCGCCCCACTGGGCGCCAACCACTACCACGTTTGCCATTTTCTTCTCCTTGTCAGGGAAGGGTATTGAGCGAAAAATCGTTCCGCATGAGGTCGGCCTTCTTGACGGCTGTCCCCTGTTTGTCTGCCACCTGTACCACGTATACTTCGTCGGCGGCACAGTAGTCGCCGCCGATTACCATCATTCTGAGGATATTCATCCGCCGGGCATACTCCAGGGAATCGTCAAAGCTTCTGCGAATAATGTCGCGGGCCGTGGAATAGCCCAATGCCCGCAGGTGCTGTGCGATTTCCAGGGCCTCCCGGCGTTCGTCCCTGAGATTGAAGATGAGGAGGTCGCGGGTCTTGCTCGCCTCCACGTCGGGCCGCTTCTCCAGGGCGTTCAGGAGGGTGAGAATGTTGAAGGCGAAGCCGGTGGCGGGCGCCGGGTACCCGTAGCGCTCCGTCAGGTTGTCGTAGCGTCCGCCGCTGCAGACCGCCTCGCCCATCCCCGTCACAAATCCCTCGAACGTGAGGCCGCTGTGGTAGTCAAGCCCCCGGATCTCGCCCAGGTCCAGGGTGAGGTGGTCGGAAACGCCATGTATGTCCAGGATGTCCAGCACCTGGGCGATGTTGTCCAGGGCCCGGCGAGAGGAATCAGTGGTCACCACCCGCGCCGCCTCGGCCAGAACCTCGCGCCCCCCGAAGAGCCGCGGCAAGGCAGCAAGCTCATCCTTAACCCGGTCCGCGATCGGTTCGGTTTCGAGAATAACCCTGACCGCCGACGAGTCCTTCTTGCCGACCGCCTCCTGGAGCCTCCGGCGCGCATCGTCACCGAGGCCCGAGGCTGCCATCACTCCGCGGATGAAACCCACATGCCCCAGATCCACCTTGAATTCCTCGAACCCCAGCCCCTTGAGGATCTCCACCGCCATGGCCACCATCTCGGCGTCGGCCTCGGGAGAGTCGAGGCCGATCAGCTCGACACCGGCCTGAAACGTCTCGCGGCTCCGGCCCGATTGGAGTTCCACATGCCGGAGCACCCGGCCGTTGTAATAGAGGCGGTGGGGGAGGGGATACCCCCGCATCCGCGTTGCAACAATGCGGGCCACCTGGGGGGTGATGTCGGACGGGATGGCAAGGAGCTTGCCGGTCTGCCGGTCATCGAAGCGGAAGGTCTTTTCCCTGAGCTCCTCGCCGAGGCCGGCGGCCATTACCTCCTGGAACTCCAGGAGCGGGGTGATGATCCGGCGGAAGCCCCAGAGCTCGAACACCCTGCGGATTTTCCCCTCAATGTAGCCGATCTTGTCAGCCTTTTCGGGGAGAAAGTCGGTGACCCCCTTGGGGAGAGGGGCTTCTATGGGAGCGGGATTCGTCAACGGTATTCTCGGTTCGGTGGTGCGGAAGATAGTGAAAAAACGCGCAAAACGCGGGAAATCCTAGCAGTATAGAGTTCTGATGTCAATCAATTATATCCACGAAGACCAACGGAAAAGGGGGCACATGAGCACCCCCTTTCCCGGTATTCCGAGGTTCCGTCAGCGGTAAAGGTTACTTACTCTACCCTCTTCACCGCCACCATGCTGGCGCCTTTGTCCAGGAGCCCTTCCTTCTTCACCACTTCCAGGGCCACAAGCTCCTTGCGGTCGGTGTCATAGAGGTAGTCGGCCAGGTAGTTCTGGCTCTGCTTGGTGTGCCAGATCTCGTCCAGGGACGACCCGTTCCAGGCGAAGGCGTAGACGCTGCTCTTCTTGTAGGCGCGGTTGTTGCCGATGACGAACATTCCCTCGTTCTTCGGCACGACAACCTCGCCCGCCGGCGTTACCGTGATCCGCTGCTCCAGGAAGACCCAGCGGAAGGGGTCGCCGGAGGTCCGGACGTTGGCCAGGTCTTCCCGCTTGAAGTACGTCTGCGAGCCACCGAACTTGTCGGCGCTCCGCCACAGCTCCTCACCGGTGGCGGAATAGACGATGAGGTAGCCGTCGTCGTTGATGACCACGGTGTTGCTGTTCCCCGCCGCGTCGCGGAACCGGTTGAAGTTGTACAGATAGCCGAAGCGGGGAAGCTGGAAGGGGTTTTTCAGCTCGAAGCGGTCGCCGTTTTTCACCAGTTCGTGGACATCGCCGTAGTAATCCTTGTCGGAACTCATCTGCTGGGCGTAGATCTTGTGGTCCTTCCCCTCAAGGGCGATCCCCCGGAAGTAATAGGGGAGCTTGGTCGCAACCCGCTTGAGGGAATCCTTGGCAGCCACCCACACCTGGGATGAGAGAGATTCGCCGTCCATGATCGTCACGTAGGCCTCGGGGGTCCCGTCACCGTCCAGGTCGGCCGAATCGACCCCGAGCACCCGCTCCCGCGGCGAAAAGGCCACCTCGGCCACCAGCTTCAGAACGTCGGCCTTGCGGTAGAGGCGCAGGGCCTGCTCGTCGGCCATGTAGAATTCCCGCGTCCCGTCGCTCGCCACCTTGCCGGGGGCGATGCCGATGAGAGTGCCTGACAGCCGCTGGCTCATCCATCCCCCCGACGCGGTCCGGGTAAGCTCCTGGGGTTTGACGATGTCACTCGTGGTGGATGCCTTCACCACATCCGACGCCGGCTGGGACGTTGACGGCCGCACCACATCGGAGGCGGGAACCGCCACGGGGGCTGCGACCGCTGCCGGTTGCGGAACCATCACCACCCCTGGTTTCACCTTGGCGGC
This sequence comes from Geobacter sp., assembly GCF_030834625.1. Lineage (NCBI taxonomy): Bacteria > Pseudomonadati > Thermodesulfobacteriota > Desulfuromonadia > Geobacterales > Geobacteraceae > Geobacter > Geobacter sp. Next base: position 222,157 of record NZ_JAUQXO010000075.1, on the reverse strand, counting down.
GATCTCGGCCGCCATGCTCTGGCCCAGCTTGCCGGCGGCGGGTATCAGCTCGTCCTGGCTTTCTCCCTGCTGGAAGGCCCGGGCGATGACCCGGCCGCTCGGGTCCTTGGCCACTGCGTCGAGGCTGAAGACCTTGCCGAAGGCGATGTAGCTCCCCTTCACCAGCACGTCGGCCCCCACCGGGGAATCCACCGACAGCACCGAATCGGTGCTCAGGCGCGACGCGAACAGCGTCTGCAGCGTTGTCTTGAGCTCATCCTTGTTGGTGGCGCCGGTCACCGCAAACTCCGACACGTAGACCCTGATCTGGGCGGCAAGAAGGGGGGAGGCAATCATGAGGGCCGCAAGTAGCATTACGCAGAGAAAAGAAAGTTTTTTCATCATTGCTCCTGGAGGCTTTGTTACTCGGGTGTTCAGTAACGGATCAGCGTTTCGTTCTCAGCCTCAAATAATCGTCAACGGAGATTTCCGTATCCCGAAGAATTGACCGGATCAATCCTCTTCCCAGGTCTTCGCCTTTGTGGAAAGGAATAACCGTGCATCTGCCGTCCGGATGGCTGTAAAAACAGTGGCTACCCTTCTGTCTGATCTTTTCAAAGCCAAGCAGGAGAAGGATTGCTGCCATGCCTTCGGGAGAAATAATCGGCAACTTGCTCATACCGCCAGCTCAAGCTGATGAGCACCGATAAACGTATTCTGGGGGATGCTGTTCTTGTTCTGTTCAACGTCAAGACAGAGCGCGATGGCTTCTCTGATTCTTTCGTCAAGTTCCGAAAGGGTCTTTGCCTGGGTATGACAGCCTGGCAGCGCCGGCGCCGTAGCGACATACAACCCATCCTCATCCTGTTCTATAAGGACTGCGAAATGATATTTTTTCTTCGGCATGTACAGCCTCCTGTCTTGCTGCCATTCACCTCTGAATAGTTTGGGTCGGCCAACCGCCTGCGCTCGATGGGGGCCCGCCGGTTCAGATTGGCGAATCTCTATGCCGTTTTGACGATTTCGGCCAACAGCGTGCCGGGGCGAATCTGAAGAATTATTGCAAACCGCCACCACCATGTCAAAGCATTAGTCGTCGATCGGATTGCGCCAGAGCACGCCGCAACGAAAAGAGGGGAGAGTCGCCTCTCCCCTCGGGGTACTGCTGGTGCGGGACGGCTTAGTTGCCGCCGCCACCGGTGCCGGTCATGATATCATCAAGCATCTTGTTGGCTTCTTCCAGTTTCTGGTCCAGCTTCTTGAGATCTTCGGCGGAGTAGACCTTCTTCCCCTTCTTGATCTCGGCGTTGAGCTTCTTGATCTTCTTCTGGAGGGTATCGACCTCGGTGGCGCAGTTCTTGGACGCCAGGAGGCACTGATCTTTCTCTTCCTTGGTCATTTCTGCAGCGAGAACCGGCATGGTAGCCGACATCATGAAGGCTGCCATAACCATAACGGCCATTTTTTTCATTGGGTTACCTCCGATACGGATAATTGAATCTGCGTGTGTCTTCAAGTAAACCAGCCGGCGTTCCGATGTCAACTGGTCCGTTGGGGAAGGGCAGGCCCTTCCCGCAATGGGACCGTTGACACTTAGAACGCGTAGTTCAGCATGACGCGGGCCTGATAGGGATCGTCAGCGTCTTCTGTTGCGCCTTCATCATAGTAGTCGCCCAGGACGAAGTAAGCACCCTGGATGCTGGCGGTCATGTTGTCGAAGAGTTTGTAGCCCACTTCGGCGTTCACTTCGGTGCCCAGGTAGTTATCGCCGTCGTTGTTGGCGGCGGCGGCAAAGCCGGCGTTCACGTTCGCGAAGAACTTGGGGGTGATGTTGGCGTCATAGCCGACGAAGCCGCCGATGAAACCCTGGTTGTTGTTGTTGAAGGTGTTGACGATAGACCGGTCGGAGTTGATGTTGTACTTGTTGCGGAGCATGATCTGCATGTCGGCAGCGTAGAAGCTGTTCTCGCTGGCAGCCGAAGATATGGACTGGAAGGCGCTGCTGTCGTCGTTGGGGCCGGTGCTCTTGTCGCCGGAGGTGTAGAGGGCGGCGAGCTTGAAGGTGCCGATGCCGGCTTTGGCCTTGAGGGTGGCGCCGGCGGCAAAGGCGGAGAGATCGGTGCCCGTGCCCGGGGTGTCGCCGAACTGGTACATGCCGAAGACGCCCAGGGTGACGGGGGCGAGATTGAACTCGCCGTTCAGGCCGACCATGTGGGTGTAGGTATTGTCTGCTGCGCGGTCGTCGGTCAGGAGGTAATAGGAGCCGCCAACCTTGATGTCCTTGGTCAGGTTGTACTTGGAGTCAAGGTTCAAGAAATCACGGGTTGCCTTGCCGGGGAGGGTTCCGCTGTCATTAAACCGGAACCAGCCGAGGGAGTTGGTGAACCCGGCGTACTTGGCGGATACGAGGGCGCCGGCCATGTCGGCGTTGACCAATATTCCGCCGTAGGAGTCGATCCAGGGCTGAACACCGACCTTGGCGTTGATGGCGGTGGAGGGGATATTGAAGTCCAGGTAGACGTTCTTGGTCTCGAGGTTGGTCTGGTCGGCGCCGAGTCCGCCACCGGAGTTGCGTCCCGTGCCATAGGCTGAGTCACCCCAGCGGGAGTCGATCTCGAAGTGGGTCACCAGCTTGAGGTCGTCGTTGGCCTTGGCGATGTACATGAGGCGGGCCCGCTGCTCCACGTAGCTGCGGGTGGAAGCGTTATCAACGGGAATGATTTGTCCGCCCGTGCCTGTGCCGAAGTTGTTTACATACCCGAACACCCGGAACATGCCATGGAACTCGTTCTCCAGCGCCAGGGCCGGAACTGCCGTCGCAGCGGACAGGGCGCAGGCGGCGGTTGCTACCAAAAGCTTCTTTTTCATCAGTTGCCTCCTTCATTGGTGATAAAAACTGCAAGTGAGAGTGGTGTTGCCAAAAGTAGTGCTCTGTTCTGCCGTTTCGTCGATCACCACCTTTCTCAAGAGAAATGTCCAGACGTAACTGGCTGAGTACCCCCTCCAAAAACAAAAACCCTTTTCGCCCTTCTCAGGGAGGGGAAAAAGGGGTCTTTCAAATGACGCGCACTACCTCCGGGGAAAGCCCGGCGGCCGCGTGAGTGCATGCAATAAAGTGAGAATGGCGTGTAGACATCGGCACCTGTGTGTTCATGTCAAGGGTGAGATTCTACTTATTAGTTGTTTGCTGTCAATGGCAAAGTGCGTGGGCCACGATGCCATCGGTGCGAAATCATCAGGTGCTGCTTGATGAACATTACGATCTTGTTACGTTTTTGCTGCAAAAGAGTAAAATTGCAAAATGCTGTTTTAAAATTTTAGGCACACTATAGTAAGTTTCAAGGGAAAGTCAAGAAAAAAAACCCGGAAAGTCAGGCCTGTAAAGGTTTTAACCCCTTAATGCCCCATCTGGCAGAGCTCGGTCAGGACCCCGCGGCTCGTCTTGGGGTGGATAAAGGCGATACGGGCGGCGTGGGCGCCGTTTCTCGGCAAGCTGTCGATCATCCGGGCGCCGTCGGCAACGAGCTTCGCGATGGCTCCTTCGATGTCCTCCACTTCGTAGGCGATATGATGGATGCCGGGACCGTTCTTTTCAATGAACTTCGCCACGGGGCTGTCGTCGGCCGAGGGTTCCAGGAGCTCGATCTTCGATTCGCCGATCTGGAAAAAGGCGACGGTAACCTTCTGCTCGGCGACGTCCTCGGTACCCATGAAGGCCATGCCGAGGCTGTCGCGGTAGAAGGGGATGGCGTCGGCGAGGGATTGGACGGCTATGCCGATGTGGTTGATTTTTGTCAGCATTGAAAACCTTTCTTGAATAACACGGAGAAACGGAGAGCACGGAGAAAATCAGAAGATGATGCGTCTTATCCCCTCTTTCAGGTATTTCGTATAGAAGTTCAAGAGAAGTCCAACTCTCAATCCTGAAAGTTTCAAATAGGTCTGAAGCTGTGCCTCATGCACTGGGAGGATGGTGTCAACGCACTTCAGTTCAAGTACTATTCTGTTTTCGACAACCATATCCATACGGAGACCATCATCGAGGCTGACATTCTTGTAACGTACAGGCAAAACCTTCTGACGCTCGACCTGTAAACCAGCTTCTATCAACTCATAAGTAAGGCAGGCTTCGTAAACAGATTCAAGAAGTCCGGGACCAAGAGTGCTGTGAACGATGATTGCTTTGCCAATTACCAGATCCGTTAGCCCGGAATCTACTAGCTTTTTCTCCGTTTCTCCGTCTCTCCGTGTTATTCCCATAAAAATTACAGCACTACTGTCTCCCGGTGGACGCCGAATACGTCGCGCAGGACGTTGGCAATTTCGCCGAGGGTGGCGTAGGCCTTCACGGCGCCCAGGATGGGAGGCATGAGGTTGTCGGTCCCCTTGGCGGCAACGGCGAGGGCTGCGAGGGTTTCTTGCACTTTCGCGTCGTCGCGGCCGGATTTCATTCCGGCAAGGGACTTCTTCTGGGCGATCTCCACCTCTTCCTTGATCTTGAGGAGTTCCGGGGCCGGCTCACCGGTGACGGTGAATTTGTTGACACCGACGATGATCAGGTCGTCGGTTTCGATGGCCCGCTGGTAGGCGTAGGCGGAGTCCTGGATCTCTTTCTGCTGGAACCCCCGGGAGATGGCTTCGACGGCACCGCCGAGGGAGTCGATCTTGTTGATGTACTCTAGGGCGGCCAGTTCGATCTGGTCGGTGAGGGATTCCACCAGGAAGCTGCCGGCCAGGGGGTCGATGGAGTCTGCCGCGCCCGATTCGTAGGCGATGACCTGCTGGGTGCGAAGCGCTATGCGGACGGAGTCTTCGGTGGGGAGCGCCAGGGCCTCGTCGCGGGAGTTGGTGTGGAGCGACTGGGTGCCGCCGAGGACGGCGGCCAGGGCCTGGATGGTGACCCGCATGATGTTGTTGTCGGGCTGCTGGGCGGTGAGGGTGCAGCCGGCGGTCTGGGTGTGGAAGCGGAGCATGAGGGACTTGGGGTCCTTGGCGCCGAACCGCTCCTTCATGATGGTGGCCCACATGCGGCGGGCGGCCCGGAATTTGGCCACTTCTTCCAGGAGGTTGTTGTGGGCGTTGAAGAAGAAGGCGAGCCGGGGGGCGAATTCGTCCACGTTAAGGCCGGCCTTGATGGCCGCTTCCACGTAGGCGATGCCGTCGGCCAGGGTGAAGGCCACTTCCTGCACGGCGCTGGAGCCGGCCTCGCGGATGTGGTAGCCGGAGATGGAGATGGTGTTCCACTTGGGGACGTTGTCCTTGCAGTAGGCGAAGATGTCGGTGATGATCCGCATGGACTCCTGGGGGGGGTAGATGTAGGTGCCCCGGGCCATGTATTCCTTGAGGATGTCGTTCTGGATGGTTCCGGAGATCTTGTCCGGCGATACCCCCTGCTTCTCGGCCACGGCGATGTACATGGCCAGCAGGATGGCGGCGGTGGAGTTGATGGTCATGGAGGTGGAGACCTTGTCCAGGGGGATGCCGTCGAAGAGGACTTCCATGTCGGCCAGGGAGTCGATGGCGACCCCCACCTTCCCTACTTCGCCCTGGGCCATGGCGGCGTCGGAGTCATACCCCATCTGGGTGGGGAGGTCGAAGGCGACGGAGAGGCCGGTCTGGCCCGCCTGGAGCAGATATTTGTAGCGCTCGTTGGACTCCTTCGCCGTGCCGAAACCGGCGTACTGGCGCATGGTCCAGAAGCGCCCCCGGTACATGGTGGGCTGGACCCCCCGGGTGAAGGGGTACTGGCCCGGGAAGCCCAGGTCCTCCTCGTAGCCGGGGTAGTCGTCGAAGCCGGGGGTGAAGCAGCGTTCCATCTCGATATTGGACGTGGTGCGGAATTCGGCCTTCCGCTCGGGGGCCTTGGCGATATTTTTGGCCACGACAGTATCCTGCCATGCCTGTTTCTTGTCACTGATGCTCATTAATCTCTCCTTCTGGTGCGGTGGATGGCGTCATGTCCCCTGATGAAAACGACAAAGGGAGTGTCATGGGGCAGTGACGCAACGGAGCAGCTGGCTAGAGGATTTTCTTTACCAGTTCCCATGCTTCGGCGTTCACCTCATCCGGATGCCTGCGGGCCGAGGCGTCGATTCTGACCCCGTGCCACCGGGAAATTTCCTTGAGATAGAAGTCACGCATCTTCTGGTAATACTCGAGGCCCCCTTCGTGGTGGATCTGCAGGACATCCTCGACCCGCTCGTAGGCCTCTTCCGCCGGGACGTCGAAGAAGATGGTCAGGTCGGGATAAATCTCCGAGTCGAAGAGGAAACCCCGGGAGATCTTTTCCAGATGACGCAGGGTGTCGAAGTGATGGGTGTGTCCGTTTACCCAGGCGTTTGCCAGGGAGGATATGCTCGATTGCTTGCAGAGGACAATCTTGTCCTGCTCCAGCGCCGGGGCGACGACATTCTTGAAGATCTCGGCACGGACCGCACCTTCCAAAAAAAAGTCTGCCTGGATATCCTTGCCGAACGGCCAGTTGAAAACGTTGTCGATCCCCAGTTCCTTAGCCCGGCCGGAATCGGGGTTCGCACATTCAACAACGTCGTACTTATTTTCGACGAGCGCCTTGTGCAGCGCCACGATGCCTGCCTTGACCTGCTGGCCGGAGCCGCTTATTCCCTCAAGAACGATGAATTTTCCTTTTCTCACGGTACCCTCCTGAACGTTGGTATGTTTGTCTGGTGAGGCGTAATGGGCCGGCGCCGGGTAACGGTGATGCGTCCGGCCCATCCTGTAGTGCCCGTATACAGACTGACCCCGCCTTTTCGGGCAGGGTCAGCAGGTACGGTGAGGGCTCCCGTTCATCGCGCGGAGCCCTCTGCGTATCCATCCGCCCCGCGCCTAGAGAACGGCCTTGAGATAGGCGGCGGTCCGTTCGCGCTTGACCTGATCCAGCTCTTCCGGATTCACCTCAACGAATTTTTCGTCGGGCGTAACCTTGAACAGGGGCTGTCCCTTCTGGACGATGCTCCCGTCCGCCCCCTGCATGATGATCTTGTCGATGGTGCCGGAGAAAGTTGCCCGCACCGTGTTGAACATCTTCATGACCTCGATGATGTAGAGGGGCTGCCCTTTTTCGAAGTGCATCCCTTCGGTCACGAACGGCGGAAGGCCCGGCGCCTCCTGGCCGTAGTACATGCCGCCGCACATGGCGACAATCTCGTCGGCCTTGGTGGCCGGCGGCGGCACCAGTACCTTTTTCAGCCTGACCTGTAATTCCGGATCGTGCAGGTGGTCGGGGATGGTGACTTCTAGGTCTTCTTCCACCTTGAAGTCCCAGAACTTCACGGTCTCGGCGATGATGAACAGCATGCCGAGGAGTTCAAGGCCTGCCTCGAAGCCCACGTGGGCGGACTGGATCTCGCTCCACTCATCGGCGGAGAACCCGCCTTGGGGCTTCTCCTTGACGAGGATGGCCGAAAGGGTGTCGAATTCATGGAGCCCCAGCTTGAAGCGCTCGGACAGGGTCGTGTAGAAGCGAAGCCCCCTCTGGAGCAGGTCGTTGTCGTGGCTCCAGATGACGTCGGCCGCCGGCGCGGTGGGGTCGAAGGACATGTTCAGGTAGTCGTAGGTGTCGGCCAGGATCACGAAGGGGTTGTCGTGCCAGACCACCTTCCCCTGTTCCAGGGTGAAGTTCTTCCGGTTGATGGAGAGCCAGCCCGAGAGCAGATGCGGATCTTCCAGCAGCCGGTCCATGGGGCGGGTGACCAGTGTCCCCTTGCGGTCGAGGATGGCGCCCATGTCCTTGACGGCCTTGGGGTCATCGGGGAACTGCTCGGCCATCTTCTTGGCGTAGGCCTTTTTCATCTGGATGAAGGCGAAGACCGTATCGATTTTGCTGGCCTCTTCCTTCAGCTGGCCCACCAGGGTCAGGTAGGGGACGACAAAGCGGGTGGTCGGCTTGGCCATGACGTTCTGGCCGAGGAACCAGTTGACGAGACCGTAGTGGAACTCCAGGTTGGTGGCCAGGTCGGTGCCGCGCAGGGAGGTCTTGCCCAGTACTTCGGAGAGCTTCAGGTAGCTGGCGAGACGGTCCTCGCCCTTGGTGAGGAGCAGGGCAATGTTGGAGTCGTAGGCCCCGGCCACCTTGTAGCGCATGAACATGCCGGTGTCGGGGTTGACCATGCAGATCCCCTGGTCGTCGCGGATCTCACCTTCGATCGGCTTGGACCAGTAGCGGATCATGCCGCCGGCGTGGGGGGAGAGGGAGGAGTCGGTGGCGTTGAGGCGGGCCTCGGCGCCGGCGCCGAACCGGGGAATCCGCTCCGGCTTGGGGAGCCGCTTCTTGTGGCGCACCAGCAGGGCCATGGCCTCAACCAGGGATTCGACGATGAAGAAGTCGTTCTTGTCCTTGGGGTTGGTGAACTTGAGGGAGTAGCAGAGCTCGGAGACCCGGTGCTCCACCTGGATGCGGGTGTTCACTTCCATGAAGTAGTAGCGGTCCCGGTCGACGATGCACTCGAAGGTGGAGGCGGAATCGAGACCCACGGCGACGCCGAACTTGGCGGCATCTTCTTCCATCCGCTTCAGGACCTTGAGGTCGCTCTCCAGGGCCTTCACTTCGGCCTTGCGTCCGGCCTTCTTGGCCTTTTCAATGGCCAGGGCCAGCCCTTCCTGGGTGACGGAGATCTCCAGCAGTTTCTGCTCGTGCATCTGGAGGGAGCAGTCGCGGCCCCCCATGGAGACGCACCACTCGCCGTTGCCCAGGAGCTGGATCTCGTTGTGGCGGGTCTGCTCGATGTTCAGCTCCACCAGGACGTTCTTGTTGTCGCCGACGCCGTTGGCCTTGACCTCGTTGAGAACCTCCCGGACCAGGCCCGGGGCATCGACGGCCGCCTCCTTGATCTGGGCGTCGGTCGGCTTCTTGATGTTCAGGAGGGAGGCGCCGAGGATCCGCTGCCCCTTGCCGCCGCCGCCGCCGATGGCCTTGAGTCGGATCCGGCTGCCGGGGTATTCCCGGAACATGTTCTCGACTTCCACCTGCACCTGTGCGGAGAGCTCCTCGATGGAGTAGAGGTCGATCCCCTTTGCGTAGGAGGCGTAGAGGATCTCGTCGGCCAGTTCCTCAAGGGAGAGCTTGGTGTCGTTCAGGACCTTGGCATCAACGTCGAGCCCCTCGGCCTTCACCAGGGCCAGGAGCGCTTCCCGGCTCGGGTGCTTCTTGACCAGGGTCAGGGCGGTGACGTTGTTGATTCCCGGTGTGACGCTGACGCCAACCTGGAGGGCGGTCCGCTTGGCCTCGTCCTTCTTGCCGGCATCGGCCTGGGTGCGGGAGTTGGGACCCATGAACGACAGGCCGGCGTTCTCGATGGCCGCCACGAACTCCTCGTCTTCGGCCATGAAGCCGTAGCCGGCGAAGATGGCATCGTAGTTGTTGTCCTTGGCAATCTGGATGATCTGGCCGATCCGCTCGACCCGCTCCTCCTTGCTGGCGCCGGTGTAGTCGGGCACCCGGTGGACGCGGGTGGAGTCGGTCAGCTGGCGCAGTTCGGGGGCCAGGGCGTTGGCGTAGACGATGGAATCCTTCTCGGAGAGGAGGATGCCGTAATGGGTGATTCCCATCTCTTCAAAGACATCCATGGCCTCCTTGCGGATGGGGCCGCGGCAGACGATGAGCGGCTTCAGGTCCTCACAGGCAAAGGAGCGCACCCATTCGGAATCGGACATGCCCAGACGGCGGTCCCGGTGAATCAGGGGGTTGTTCATGTAAAGGTCGGTCATTGGTCGCTATCTCCAATCAATCGAATTAGAAAAAACTTTTTAATAACACGGAGCAACGGAGCACACGGAGAAAAACAACATCAAAAAAATAAAATGACAAAAACTGGTTCTGTTTAATTCTGTAAAACAATTTGTTTTCTTTGCTGTTCTCCGTTGCTCCGTTGCTCCGTGTTATTTGATTCGTTAATAGAACTCGCGCTGCGGGCCGCACATGGGGGACGGCTTGTAGTGCCGCATCAGGAAGGCGATGTTTTCGCCGAGGACCTGGCGCAGGTCGGTCGGCATAACAATGGAGGAGATGGAGCCCAGGGCCAGACCTTCCTTTGGGTTCATCAGTTCTTTTTCGTACCGCTGGTTCAGGGCAGCTTCCTGACCTTTCAGCCACTCGGCTGCTTCCTTTTCGGCATCCCGCTTGGCGGCGCCGGGGTCCGTGCCGGCCTTGACCCGCTCCTCGGCCCCCTTTTTGACCATCTCGGCCATGGCGCCACGAATCTTGCGCAGTTCGTCCTTGTAGACGAACTCCTTGCCGGCCGGCCCCATGACTGCCAGACGGGTGGTGGGGAGCGCCAGCACCAGGTCGGCGCCGGTGGGGTAGTTGTTGTAGGAGGCGTAGGCGCCGCCGAAGGCGTTGCGCAGAATCAGCAGAATCCGCGGGGTGCGGACATCGACGATGGCGTCGAGCATGGAGCGGCCGGCCTGGACGATGCCGCGGCTTTCCTGCTCGCGGCCCGGCAGGAAGCCGGTGGTGTCTTCCATGAAGATGATCGGGATGTTGTAGATGTTGCAGAACCGGACGAAGCGGGCGATTTTCACCGCCGAGTCGCAGTCGATCTGGCCAGAGGCCACGGCCGAGTTGTTGGCCACGAAGCCCACCACCTGGCCCCCCAGGCGGCCGAAGGCGGTAACCACTTCCCTGGCCCGTTCCGGCTGCAGCTCGAAATAGTCGCCGTGGTCGCAGATCTGCTGAATGACGATGGAGACGTCGAACGGCGTGTTGAAGCCGGTGGGGGAGTTGAAGGCCTTTTTCAGCAGGGTGTTGATCTCCCAGGTTCTGCGGTCCAGGGGATCGCTGGTTTCCTGGAACGGTGCACCCACGCTGTTGTTGTCGGGGAGGTAGGAGAGGAGCCGCGTCGCCGTGCGCAGGGCCGCCACTTCGTCGCCAACGGTGAGGTCAGCCACGCCGGATTTGCCGTGGACCTTGGGTCCGCCAAGCTCATCGGGGGTGATGTCCTCGCCGAGGACCGACTTGACGACGCCGGGGCCGGTAAGGCCGAAGAAGGTGTCGCTGGGCTGGATTACGAAGCTCCCCTGGCGGGGGAGGTAGGAACCGCCGCCGGCGTTGAAGCCGAACATGCACATGATGGAAGGGACCACGCCGCTGATCTTGCGGAGTGCCGTGAAGGCTTCGGCATAGCCGTCGAGACCGCCAACTCCGGCAGGGACGAAGGCGCCGGCTGAGTCGTTCATGCCGATGAGGGGGATTCCCTTCTCCCCGGCTAATCTGAAGAGACGGGCCAGCTTGTTGCCGTTGGTGGCGTCGATGGAGCCGGCGCGGACCGTGAAGTCATGGCCGTAAACCGCCACATCGCGGCCGCCGATATTCAGGATGGCAGTCACCAGGGAGGCGCCGTCAAGGTTCTTGCCCCAGTTCTGGTACAGGACGTTGGGGGCCTGGTCGGAGAGGACCTTGAGCCGCTCCCAGACGGTCATCCGCTTCTTGAAATGCTGCTTTTCGATCTGATCTATGCTGACCGACTTGATGGGGCGCTGGATGAGGTCGTATCCCTCCTTCATCGCCTCTTCGTAGGGGCCGGTCGTGCGGGAGATTTCGCCCGGAATGGTGAATTCTACTTTCTCGGGGGGGTCGAAGGGGTTCTTGAGTTGCGGTTTGATTGCATTCTTAGACATTGCGGCCATCCTTCCGGTGAGTAGATTTTATCAACAGTTCCATTGCGCAAATCCCTCCTGTTGAGTTCTTGTGAGCGGTTGTGCTTGAATATGTATACAATTTTGCATAAAAAAACAGGTTATTTTAAAGGGGGGGAGTGGTCAGCGGGTAACCACCGCCAGCACTTTGACTTCGTTCCCGTCTTTGGAGAGGAGTCGGTGTCTGAGGGATGAGTCGAAGTAGACGCAGTCACCCTCCTCGAGGGCGATCCGTTCGTCTTCGAGGAGCAGCTCCGCCGTTCCCTTCATGACGAAGAGGAATTCTTCGCCGTCGTGGCTGTAGGTGTTTTCCTCGGCGACCTTCTCGGTGACGGTGAGGAGAAAGGGTTCCATCTTCTTGTTCTGCTTGCGGAAGGAGAGGGATTCGTAGGAGTACCCCTGACTGGTGCCGGCCCGGGAGATGACCCGGGGGATAACCTTGCGCTCGCCCCGGCGGACCACTTCGTAGCGGTATTCCTCTTCATCCTCGGAGAAGAAGAGGCTGATCTTCACGTCGAAGAACTTGGCGATCTTGGACAAGGTCGCGATGGGAGGAGAGACGTTGTTGTTCTCGATCTGGGATATGAGGGCAGGAGAAAAGCCGGTTTCGCGGGCAACCGCCTGGAGTGTCAGTTTCTTGGCCAGGCGGAGCTTTTTGATCTTGGCCCCGATGTTGTATTCGGACATCTGCTACCCCGTGGAAGAAAGAAATAAAACCGGTTTTTATTCAATGTTTACATACCCTAAAGAGGTTTGTACTGTCAATAAAATAATTTTTATCTTGACTTAATTTATCAGGATAGACGGGGGATTGTGGGGGCGAGGAAACAGAAAAGAGGCTGTCCTCGGGGAGGCTTTAGAACGACTTTTTCAAAGGGTGAAGACGGGCCGGCGGAACAGGGATGGAAACCCCGTCCCGCCGGTTCGATTGGTTATTTGCGGATGGAGCGGGCGAGGATCTCGACGGTGTGCATGACGCGGGTGCGGTTGCCCCGTTGCTTGAGGCCGTCGGAGAGCTGCATCATGCAGCCGGGGCAGCCGGTTACCACTGCCTCGGCGCCGGTCTTGATGATGGCGGCGCTCTTCATCTGGTTGATGGCCAGCGAACTTTCGTAGTGGTAGACGTTGAAGGTTCCGCCGAGGCCGCAGCACTTGTCGGCCCCCTCCATCTCTGTCAGTTCCACGCCGGGGGTCCCCTGCAGAAGCTCCCGGGGCTGTCGCGTGATGGCGCGGGTTCTCAGGTGGCACGGGTCGTGGTAGGTGACGCGGATGTCGCCCCCGGCGCCGGTCTCCTCGGGATTAAGCCCCAGTTTCTGGAGGAGCTGGGATGCATCCACGGTCTTGTCGGCAATGGCCTTGAGGCGGGCCGCCAGTTCCGGATGCCGCTTTCCCATCAGGTTGGGGTAGAACTTGTGCAGGGCGCCGCCGCAGGTGGCGCAGGCGGTCATGATGTAGTCGGCCTCATACCGTTCCAGCGCGGCCAGGTTCTTTTCCGCCAGACCCCGCACCGTGTCCAGGTCGCCGCCGGACATCCCCGGAAGGCCGCAGCACTGCTGGTTCTTCGGAATGATCACCGTGCACCCCAGATGGCGGAACAGGGCCAGGGCTGCCTCCCCCACCTGGGGGTAGCAGAAGTTGGTCATGCAGCCAACGAAATAAATGATGCGCGGCTTCCCCGGCTCCCCTTGGATCACTTCGGGGTGGCGGTCCATGAACGGCTTCTTGGCGATGGGGGGGATGTGCCGCTTCCCTCCCACGAAGGGGAGCGGAAAGCGGAGGCGCAGCCCCGAGGTCTCCGGTATCTTGCGGAAGAAGAGGGGCCCCAGGATGCGGGCCGCCGCGGCGCCGAACTTCATCAGGGAGCGGTTTCTGATCACCCGACCCACCGCCGCGTGGAAGGTGGTGAGACCCCGCTGGCCGGAGAGGGCCTCTCGTGCCACCATGACGATCTCGTCCGTGGGGACGTCGTTGGGGCACTTCTCCACGCAGCTGCCGCAGAGGAGGCACTTGGACATGGCGGCATAGGTGGCGTCGTCCAGTTCGATATCACCTTTGAGAAGGTGCTGGGCCAGGGCGATCTTTCCCCGGGCCACGGCCGGCTCCTTGCCGAAGGTGGCGAAGGCGGGGCAGTGGGCCCGGCAGGCGCCGCACTTGACGCATTTTTTCAGTTCGTTTTCGACTCGTTTCAACGGGTCCACGTAAAAAAACCTTTCACCACGGTGGATTCTACGCAACTGGGAACATCTTCCCCGGATTGAGGATGTTGTTGGGGTCCAGGGCCGCCTTGATGGCCTGCATGGCCGCCACCTGGGCCGGTTTCAGCTCCAGGTGGATGTAGGGCTGCTTGGCCAGTCCCACGCCATGCTCGCCGGACATGGTGCCGTTCAGGTCCAGGGCCGCCTGGAACACCTCGGCGATGGCCTCGTGGGCCTTCTCCTCCTGCCCCGGGACGGACTTGTCGATCATGATGTTGACGTGGATGTTGCCGTCGCCGGCATGGCCGAAGTTGACGATGGGGATTGCGTACTTCTGCTGGATCTTCTCGATGGCCCGGATGACGTCCGGCACTTTGGAGCGCGGGACGACGATGTCCTCGTTGAACTTGTCCGGGTTCACGTCCCGAAGGGACGGCGACACCAGCCGCCGAACCTTCCAGAGGGCCTCGGATTCGGCGGCGTCCTTGGCCACCTTGCACTCCACGAGCCCCAGGGGCCTGATCAATTCCTGGATGCGGGCCGCCTGCTTCTCGATCAGGTCCCGATCCCCGTCCACCTCGATGAGGAGCACGGCCCTGCCGCTGGCCGGAATCCCCAGGCTGAAGCGCTTCTCCACGCACTGGAGGGTGGCGTAATCCATGAATTCCAGGGTGGTGGGGATGATCTTGTTGCCGATGATGGTGGAGACCGCCTTGGCGGCGCCGTCGATGGAGTCGAAGATGGTCAGCATGGTCTTCTTCGCCTCGGGAAGCGGCAGGAGCTTGAAGATGATCTTGGTGATGACCCCGAGGGTCCCCTCGGAGCCGCAGAGGAGCCGGGTCAGGTCGTACCCCACCACCCCCTTGTAGGTCTCGCCGCCGGTGCGGATGATCTCGCCGGTGGGGAGAACCACCTCGAGCCCCATGACGAAGTCCCGGGTGACGCCGTACTTCACGCAGCGGGGGCCGCCGGCGTTCTCGGCCACGTTCCCCCCCAGGGTGGAGAACTTGAGGGAGGCCGGGTCGGGCGGATAGAAGAGCCCCAGCTTTTCCACCTCCAGCTGGAACTGCTCGGTGACCACGCCGGGCTCCACCTCGGCGATGAGGTTCTCGGTGTCGATGCGAAGGATGCGGTTGAGCCGCGTCACCACCAGGACGATGCCTCCCCTCTTGGGGAGCGCTCCGCCGGTGAAGCCGCTGCCGGCCCCCCGGGGATAGACCGGGAACCTCTCGCGGTTGGCCAGCTTCAGCACCGCCGAAACCTCGTCGGTGCTGGCGGGGTGAACCACCGCTTCGGGGAGGAATTCCATCTGGGTGGCGTCGTAGCCGTAGCAGATCAGGTCCTGCCGGTCCGTGGCCACGTTGTCGACGCCGACGATGGTTTTCAGTTCATCGATTATGCGTTTGTCGAGCATTGGAAACCCTCGTTTTGAATAACACGGAGAGACGGAGAGCACGGAGAGAAACCTATCAAATCAGAAATGGTTTTTCGAATACCAGAGAATGGCAATCCTGGCGTTTTTCCCGAAAAACCATATGTTTTCGGTTTTCTCCGTGTGCTCCGTTTCTCCGTGTTATTTATTTTTTTGCTGCAACAGGCAACACCGTTCCCCCTTCGGGGATGACGTATGCGGTGTAGTCGGCCGGGAGGAGTTCCGTCGCCTGTGCCATGGCCTCGTCAAGGATCCTCGCCGGCGTCATTCCCATGGTCCTGACTTCCTCGGGGGGAAGGTCCGAGACGAGGATGACGCGGAATTTCTGCGCCTTCTGCAGCAGGGAGTAGGCGGTCTGGCCGTTGATCTCGTAGTGGCTCCGCAGCCGCACCTCGAAGGGGGCCAGATCCTGGAACCGGAACCAGTCGAAGAAGGTGGCGTTGCCGTAGCCGTCCCGGCACTGGGCCAGAAGGACCATGACGCCGCCCTCCTTCAGGGCCTGGCTGCCGTACTCCATGGCCTTGTGGGACTGGATGACGTTGATGTCCTTGGGGAAGCCGCCGCAGGAGACCACGACGAGATCTGCCTTCTCCCGGAGCGGCCAGGCGAACCGCTCGGCGTAGTACCGGCACCCCTCTTCGTGGGCATCCCGCCAGGGGCCGGCAAAGGCGGCAATGATCCGCTTGTCCGGGGAAAGGACCGTGTTCAGGATGAATGCGGGCTCCACCATGGCGCACGCCTCGACCATGGCTCCGTGGACCGGGTTCCCCGCCAGGTTGCCGGTGGTGGACAGGGGGTTCTTGCCGGTCCCCGCGCCGGGATTGAGCACGGCGAAGTGGCTTGCCATGCAGCTTGCCCGGGCGGCAACGCCAGGGAGGATGCTCTTGCGCCCCCCGCCGAAACCGGCGAAGTAGTGGAAGCCGATGGTGCCGGTGAGGATGACCCGGTCGGCCTCCACCACCCGGCGGTTCACGGTCACTTCTATGCCGTTGGAGGTCCGGCCGATGAAGGCCAGCTCCCCGGGGTCGTCACAGTCGTGGTCCACGATCCTGATCCGGCCGTGGAGGGGGCCGGCGATCTTTTGGTGCTCGTGCTCCGTCTGCTTCCGGTGGATGCCGAGGGCCACGAGGATTTCCATGTCCCGCTCCCGGATGCCGGCGGCGGCGAGCCGCTCCACGAGGATGGGGAGGTAGACCTCGCTCCCGGTGTAGCGGGTGATGTCGGAGGTGACGATGACGACCCGTTCCCCGGGGCGGAAGGAGCGGATCGTTTCGGCGCACCGGTCGAGGGCTGCGCCGATGATCGCCTCGGGGGGCTCCGTCGCCTCGGCAGCCGCCGGGCGGACCACCCCCAGGAGTCGGTCCGGGGGAAGGTTCAGGGGGAACGAAATGTCGCCGTAGTGCAGGTCCATGGAGTGATGATGGTTCCTCAGAAACCCTTGTGGTACTCGGATACCTGGCGGGCGAAGTTGCGGCCGAACTCGAAGCATGCCTCCTCGTCGGTCAGGGAGGGGCGGTAGGCGATCTGCATTCCCGGTTCTACGGTCTGGAGCCCCATCCGCTTGAACTCCTCGTAGGCTTCCTTCACGGCGCCGCCTCCCCAGCCGAAGCTGCCGAAGGCCCCGACGATCCGGTTTTTGGGGCGCAGGCCCCGCAGGTGGGTGAGGTATTCGGCAACGCTCGGGTAGAGGATGTTGTTGAGGGTCGGCGAGCCGATGAGGGTGCCGCGGCACTTCCAGAATTCCTTGATGGCGGCGCTGGTGGGGGTGGCCCGCAGCTTGATGACCCGGCAGTCGAGCCCTTCGGCCCTGATTCCCTCGGCAATGGGAACCGCCATCTTCTCGGTGCTCTGCCACATGGTGTCGTAGATGATGGCCACCGCCTCCCGGGCCTTGCCGTTGGCCATGTCCAGGTACATGTCGAGTACTTTGCCGGGGTTCTTGCGCCAGATGAGGCCGTGGTCCGGGGCGATCATGTCGATCTGGAACCCCTTTGCCTGGATCTCGGCGATCTTGTTCTTGATCATCTGGCCGAAGGGCATGAGGATGTTGGCGTAGTAGTCGACGACTGCGTCTTCCAGTTCCACAGTGGAATTGGAAGTCTCGTACTCGTCGTCGAAGCGCACTGCCGAGGCCACATGCTGGCCGAAGGCGTCCTGGGTGAAGAGGACCTTGTCCTCGCGGGCATAGGTCACCATGGAGTCGGGCCAGTGGAGCATGGGGGTTTCGAGGAATTCGAGGGTCCGCTTCCCGATGGTGAGGGTGTCGCCCGTTTTGACCGTCTTCACGTTCCAGCGGGAGAGGTCGAAGAAGCGCTCCAGCCCCTTCTTCCCCTTTTCCGAGATGTAGATGGTGGCGTTGGGGGTCAGGTCCATGACCCGGTCGAGGCTCGTGGCGTGGTCGTTTTCGATGTGGTTGATGATGACGTTCTTGATCCGTGCCGGGTCCACCACGCCGCTGATGTTCTTGAGGGTGTATTCCGCGAAGTCGTACTTGACCGTGTCGATGAGGGTGATCTCCTCGTCCATGATCAGGTAGTTATTGTAGGTGGTCCCCCGCGGGGTCTCGTAGCCGTGGAAATCGCGCACCGCCCAGTCGACGGCGCCAACCCAGAAAATGTCCTTCTTTATTTCAACAGCTTTCACTGGCATATCCTCCTGTTGTGGTTTTTGCTGAAGCTGTGCCGCCGGGGCAGAGCCCCTGCGGCGATGGAAAGGGTAAAACGAGAGCGGGAGCGCCTCGGCGCCCCCGTCGTCGTTCATTGCAAGAAATCTGATCTATTCAACTTCCTCGAATTGATCCCTGCCGACACCGCAAACGGGACAGACCTCGGGAGGTTCCGATCCCTCGTGAATGTAATCACAGACAACGCATCTCCATTTTTTCATCCTGCCCTCCTTTCACGGTGAGTGTCATGAACGACAGTCGGGGCATATCCCGCTGAAGTTTATGGAATAGTCGATCATGGTAAACCCGGCTTCTGTCTCCGTTGGCAGCTGAATCTGGTCAAAGGCCGGATTATGGATGTCATGGATCTTCTGGCAGTGTATGCAGTGGATGTGATGATGGCGGACCGTGTCGGCGTCGTAGCGCGCCTTGGACTCGGGATTGCTGATCTTCTGGACCACGCCGATTCCCACGAGGGTTTCCAGTACCCGGTACACGGTGGTGCGGGAGATCCCTCGAAGTCTTCCACGGACCGCATCATAGAGCTGGTCGGCGGAGGGGTGGTCCGTGCGCTCGGCCAGGGCGTCCAGAACGACGCGGCGCTGGACGGTCATGGCCAGGCCGTTTCGGCGGCACCCTTCCTCAAGGTGCCGGAGTTTTTCGGTTTTGAAGGTAGCGATACTATTCATGCTAGATGGTACTTTATTGCAAGCTGTACAGGCAGTCAAGTGGATTCACATGCCGTTGACGGTCTCCCTTGATCCCCGTCTTCCCGAGGGGTTGGGTCGGGATCAGGCCATTTTAACATTGACAAAACCCCGCATATCCTATAACTATTTTGCGCTTTTTGCTCAATTCTAAGCCGTCTGGCCCGGAGTAAGTTTAACGCCTTTCGCAGGCTATTTTTTTAGGAGGTTGGTAAATGGAACAGTATGCAGTCTATTTCGCCCTGGCCTGTGCCGTGGCGGCCGTCGTCTACGGTCTCGTTTCGGCCCAGTGGATTCTGGGGCTCCCCCAGGGCAACGAGCGGATGCGCCAGATTGCCGCGGCGATCCAGGAGGGGGCCGGCGCCTACATGAAGCGCCAGTACACCATCATTGCCGTGGTTGGAGCCATCATGTTCGTGCTCCTGCTGGTCACCCTCGGCGTCAAGACCGCCATCGGTTTCGCCATCGGTGCCCTCTTCTCGGGACTTACCGGTTTCATCGGCATGTTCGTTTCGGTCCGGGCCAACGTTCGCACCACCGAAGCGGCCAAGTCCGGCATCCATAAAGCCCTGAACGTCGCTTTCAAGGGGGGCGCCATCACCGGCATGCTGGTGGTCGGTCTCGGTCTTCTGGGCGTTGCCGGCTATTACCTAGTGCTGCAGATGCTCATGCCGGACGCGCCGGTCAAGGATGTGGTCAGCCAGCTGGTGGGTCTCGGCTTCGGCGGCTCGCTCATCTCCATCTTCGCCCGTCTCGGCGGCGGCATCTTCACCAAGGGGGCCGACGTGGGTGCCGACCTGGTGGGGAAGGTGGAAGCCGGCATCCCCGAGGACGATCCCCGCAACCCGGCGGTCATCGCCGACAACGTGGGGGACAACGTGGGTGACTGCGCCGGCATGGCCGCCGACCTGTTCGAGACCTACGCCGTGACCCTGATCGCCGCCATGCTTCTGGGGGCCATCGCCTTTACCGGCAATACCAGCGC
Source organism: Geobacter sp. (assembly GCF_030834625.1). Taxonomy (NCBI): domain Bacteria; kingdom Pseudomonadati; phylum Thermodesulfobacteriota; class Desulfuromonadia; order Geobacterales; family Geobacteraceae; genus Geobacter; species Geobacter sp. The sequence continues at coordinate 202,542 of NZ_JAUQXO010000075.1, read as the reverse complement.
CGTCAGCTATCCGCTGATCCTTGGCGGTATATCCATTATCACCTCGATCATCGGTACGTTCTTCGTCAAACTCGGCGCCAGCCAGAAGATCATGCCGGCACTCTACAAGGGGTTGATCGCGTCGGCCGTTCTTGCCTGCATCGCTTTCTATTTCGTCACCGCCCAGATGTTCCCCCAGGGCCTGACCAACGCTGACGGGCAGACCTTCAGTGCCACGAATATCTTCATCTCCGCCATCGTCGGCCTGGTGGTGACCGGAGCCATTTTCTGGATCACCGAATACTATACCGCCACCGAGTACGGGCCGGTACGGCATATCGCCGAAGCCTCCACCACCGGCCACGGCACCAACGTCATCGCCGGTCTCGGTATCTCCATGAAGTCCACCGCCCTGCCGGTGATCGTCATCGCCGCCGGCATCATCATTTCCTTCAACGCTGCCGGAGTCTACGGCATTGCCATTGCCGCGGTCTCCATGCTCTCCCTCACCGGCATCGTGGTGGCCATGGACGCCTACGGTCCGATCACCGACAACGCCGGCGGCATCGCCGAGATGGCCGAACTGGATGACTCGGTCCGCGCCGTCACCGATCCGCTGGATGCCGTCGGCAACACCACCAAGGCGGTCACCAAGGGGTACGCCATCGGTTCCGCCGGTCTGGCCGCGGTTATCCTCTTCACCTCCTACGTCGATGAACTGAAACTGGTTGGCAAGTCCATCAGCTTCGATCTGTCCGACCCCTACATCATCGTCGGCCTGTTCATCGGCGGCATGCTTCCCTATTACTTTGCCGCCCTCTGCATGGAAGCGGTCGGCAAGGCGGGTGGAGCTGTTGTCGTCGAGGTCCGGCGCCAGTTCCGGGAGATCAAGGGAATCATGGAAGGGACCGGCAAGCCCGACTACGCTTCCTGCGTCGACATCGTCACCAAGACCGCTCTGAAGGAGATGGTCATCCCCGGCCTCATCCCCATCGCTGCGCCGGTCATCGTCGGTTTCACCCTCGGCCCCAAGGCCCTGGGGGGGGTCATCGTCGGCACCATCGTCACCGGCATCTTCGTCGCCATCTCCATGACCACGGGGGGCGGCGCCTGGGATAATGCCAAGAAGTACATCGAGGACGGCCACTTCGGGGGCAAGGGGGGAGAAGCCCACAAGGCCGCCGTCACCGGCGACACCGTCGGCGACCCCTACAAGGACACCGCCGGCCCGGCCGTCAACCCGATGATCAAGATCATCAACATCGTGTCGCTCCTCATCGTGCCGCTTCTGGCCAAGATGGGGTAGGGCGAACGAGCCTTGCTGCAACGCACGAAAGGGCGGCCGGAGACACTCCGGACCGCCCTTTTTTTATAGCCATCCTAACTGCCGCGCCGCCGGCAACGGATTATTGGGGGTGGCAGTTCCTTCGTTGCGTTTCAATTAATGAGGCGTGCTGCATGACTTCAGTTTCCCATTTTCGAAGAGGGAGATAGATTCGAATTGCGCGCAGGTTTTGCCATCAATCTGTATTGACCTGGAAAGATTGCAGGTGTTCAATTGTCCCGTTGCGTAAAAGCTGACTTGGTCATGCTGATTGCAAATTATCTCTCCATAATTGAAATAGTCACTTGTGACGCAGCTTTTGAGCATTCCGGTTTCGTACAAGTTGATAGTCTCATACTGTTTACAGTTAACTCCGCTTACCGCAAAATTATCTTTGAGCGTGCATGTTTTCAATGTGCCATTCTGATGATAGATAATTTCAGAACCGGGAGTGCAAATGGATTGGTCAATACCCAAACATGTTCCGACATCGGTTATGGCTATGATGCTCAGCATGATAATGGTGTATCTCATAATACCCTCCTTTTGCCCAATCAGCGCCTTTCGCCCCGTAACACCGGGGGACACCTCTGGTGATCATGCCAGGTATAACTGTGCAACCGATGCATGGGCGAGCCCCCCGCTCATATCAGGAATGATGCTCAGTTCCAGCGCTGTCAGCCCGACGAGATCGACAGCATAGTCTTCTACCTCAAGGGTATTATGGGGAGAGCTGAAGTTATACTGCTGACGCACAATCTCCCGGTACGATTGGCCGCCGTCCGAGGACCACCGCAGCACGAACTCATGGGTACGTTCCTTCTCCTCTTCCCGAAACACCAGAAAAATTCGCCTGACCCGCAACGGCCTGTCAAACAGCAGACGGACGGTCTGCTGGCCGGATTCCGATGCCCTCCAGCCAAGTCCCTCAGTGGGTTTGAACGCCGATTCGATCGGGTGTGACGGGTCCTCGGATGTGAGTTCCGCCACAGCAAGGGTTTTCAGGTCCAGCCAGTTTTCATCGGGGGGTATGACATCCTCAATGCCCTGGGTGATTATTCGTTTACGCATGGTATTTACTCCTCTGACTCGTAGCCGCCAATCATTGCGAAAAGATCAGTACGCTGTAGGGACCGATGGAAAGCGCGGCATGGAAGGGAAAGCCGTCACACTCACCCGGTTCGGCGACGACGTCGGTGCTCGGGTGACCGTGGAAGTCGTCGCTGTAGCCTTGCCAATCGCTGTTGAAACGGAGCTTCCAGGTCCCTGCGGCCGGGAAGCCGATGACGTAGCCATCCTGGGGCTCGCGGAAAAAGTTGGCGACGACCACGACGTCATCCGCCGGTCCCCCCTTGTCCCAACGGTGGAAGGCGATGACCTTGCGTTCTTCGTTCAGGTGAGAGACCTGGGTGAACTGCCCGCAGAGGCCGCGCGTGAAGCCGTCGCGGTTGAGCCGCAACTGGATGAGGTCACGATAGAGCCGAACGATGCCGTGGAACTCGTCCTTTTGGTCCCAGTCGAGGGGGACCGTGTCGCGGAACCATTCGCCTTCGAGAAATTCCTGCCCCTGGAAGAGCATGGGAATGCCGGGAGCCGTGAAGACCATGGCGGCGGCCAGGGTCGAACGTTTCCGTGCGTACCACCCCTTGGGGTCGTTCGGGTTGATCTCCTGCGGCACGCGCGCCCGGCCGTTCGCCACCTCGTCGTGGGATTCGCTGTAGATGACCCGGTCGAAGGCGTCATCGTTGTAGCGGTAGCAGATGGCGTCGCGGATTGCGGCGAGTGAACGCTGTTCGTCCTCGGATGTGGTCACCGCCAGGCGGATGGGGTGGACGAACATGGCGTCCCACTGGGAGCCGAAGCCGGCTCCCCCGGCGTCAACGTCCCTGGTGAGCCAGCTGTTGTTCTGCAGATCCTCGGCGATCGTGATCCGGCCCGGAAATTTATCAGAGACCTGGCCATTGATCCACTGGAGCAGGCTCCACCCCTCGGGCAGGTCCTGCTCTTCGGAACCATGGAGAGTGCGGATGAATTGGGTGCAGTCGTAGCGGATGCCGTCAACGTGGTATTCCTCGAGCCACATCATGACGTTGTCGAGGAGGTATTGACGGACCTCGCCGCGGCCGTAATCGGGCCGGGTTTCCCCCCACGGTGTGATGGCCCGTTCGTCATTGTAGAAGTAGATGCCGCCGCGATCGTTCTCGCACCAGCCGTCGAACTGCCAAAGATCCAGGTCGCTGGGGCCCAGGTGATTGTAGACAACGTCGAGAATCACCCCGATACCCTCCTGGTGGGCGCGCTTGACGAACTGCTTAAACGCCAAAGGCCCGCCGTAGGCGATCTCCACCGAAAAGATATGGGCGGGATTGTAACCCCACGACCGATCCCCCGCAAACTCGCCCACCGGCATGATCTGGATCGCATTGACGCCGAGCTTTTTCAAATGACCCAGACGCGCGGAAACCGAGGTAAACTCGCCCGGCCTGTCATCGTCATCCTGGTCGTTGAACGTGCCGACATGCAGTTCGTAGATAACCAGCTCGTTCCACGGCGCGAGCTGGAATTCGTCCCCTTGCCAGTCGAAGCCCCGATCGTGAACGATGGCGTTGCCGATCGAACTGGTCACCTCGCGGGCATAGGGGTCGATGCGCTTTAACTCGCCCTTCTCCGTGGTCAGCAGAAACTTGTACTCATCGCCCACATGGGCCTCTGCCACATCAGCGTACCAGTATCCGTTCTCCTCGGCTTGCATGGGATGTTTGCCGCCGTCCCATCCGTTGAACGAGCCGATAACGGACACTCGCTCTGCATGGGGCGCCCACACGCGGAACGCGACCCCCCCACCGTGGGGGATTGCCCCCATTCCCGTGATCTTTGTTCCATCGCTCATGGATCCACCTCCGCTTTTCCCGCTTGGGGTAATTCAAGGGTGAAATAGAACGTTGCGCCCATGTCCGGCTTTCCCTCCGCCCAGATTCGCCCGCCGTGGCGCCTGACGATCCTATCCACCGTGGCCAGGCCGATGCCGCTCCCCTCAACGTCCGTTCCGGGGAGCCGCTGGAACGGAATGAACAGCTTGTCTACAAACGCCATGTCGAAGCCCGGTCCGTTGTCCCGTACAAAGAAAGCCGGCTTCCCGGCACTATCCGTCACGCCGAATTCGATGACCGTCTCCTCCCGGTTGCCGGTATGCTTCCAGGCGTTTACCATGAGGTTGTCCAGGACAACCCGCAACAGTCCTGCGTCACCGTGGGCCACGATTCCTTCCGGGATTCTGAAGGAGACCCGACGCTCCGGCGCCGTCACTTTCAGCCCCATGGCAACGTTCTTCGCCATAGTGCTCAAGTCAACCTTTTCCTGGCGCATTTCGACGTGGGCGATGCGTGAAAAATCGAGCAGGGTATCAATGAGCCGGTTCATCCGCAGGGTGCTTTCGTACATATCCTCAATATATCGGCGGCATTGCTCGTCGAGTTTGCTGCCGCAGAGTTCCTGAACCACCTGGCAGTAGCTGTTGATGAGTGTCAGTGGTTTGCGCAGGTCGTGGGAGACCGTGTAATTGAATGCCTCCAGTTCGATATTCGCGGCGACCAGTTCGGTGGCGCGGGCGGCCAGGTCGGTGTGCAGAATGTCGAGTCTCTCCTCCAGCTGCCTGCGCATGGAAATATCGATGATCGCAACGCGGCACTCCTGCCCCGATGCTGCGGCCACGGCTTCGATCTGCACAAAGAGCGGGTGCTTTCCCCCTTTCAGGAGTGCCACTTCACAGACCTCTTTGGCCCGGCTTTCCAATACCCTCGTGAGGAACGCGGCGAAGGCGGGACGGGCCCCATCGGCGACGAACAGCTCGAAGCGTCGGCCCAGCAGCCGGGCGCGCTCTATCCCGAGGAGCCCTGTCGCGGGGAGGTTGGCGGCCCGGACAACACCGTCGCGGTCGAGGGTGAAGTAGCCGACCGGGGCGAAATCGTAGAGGTCGGTGTACTTTTCCAGTGCCGTCTCCATCTCTTCCCTAGCCTGGCGGAGCTCTGCATTCTGCATCTCCAGCTCGATCTGGTGGACCTGCAGTTCGTGAAGGAGCCGCTGCGTCTCATCGCCCGTGCGGGAAAAGCCCGCTTCAGGCGTTTTCGCGGTCAGCTGTTCTTCCGCACGGCGGCGAAGCTCGGCGGCCGTTGTTGACAGGTTCGTGTCCTTGTCGGTTTGCATTGTCGGCCTTTATGATTCAGGTTGTCAGGCTAGCGGCGGAAGAACTCTTCTTCATTCCTTCCAGATTCACGCCATGGGGTTGAACTGTCCGGACACTCACTGATGACCTGTCCCGATCGACCGCTGGAGCGTCACCTGGTTCTTATGCTCCTTTGTCTTGAATGCGAGGTAGTCCTCCCTCTCCAGCTCGAAGAGCTGTTTCCGGTAGCGGCTCGTAAGATCGTACCACTGGCTGATTCTCTTGCCGAAACGGCTTTCCTCGGGATAGTGCATGGTATTCATGAAGGACTGGATCGCGAAATAGTACCGGACAGCGTTTCGCTCAATGGCGCCGCGACGTCCGCCGATATAGACGGGGTTGCCGTTATTGTCTGTTCCGGTCACCGTGAACCCCACCTTGCTCCGACCAAGTGTTGCAAAATAGCTCTTTTCCGCCAGGCGAAGGGCAAGGCTGCTGCTGTAGGCATAACTGACGTGGACAAAAGTCCTGCCCCCGTCAAGGGGAAGGGCCTCGAACGTCATCCGGTGGTCTTTCGTGCCGAAAGGTCCTCCATCGGCACTGAGAATGATATCCAGATACCCCTGCTGCTGGGCAACGGTGCGGTAATGGTACGAGACGTGACGCGTGTCTTCCGGAGGCTGGTAAACTTTGCGGCCCAGGTAAAAGGTCAGCAGCCAGGCGTCCGGCAGTTCCCGGTAAGTGCATGCCTTGACATTCGGGTGGAGGGATACGACATCGCACCAGTTTGCCGGAACCTTGAGCGTGTTGGCTACGGTGCTGAAGGGGTAATCGAAAATCCCGTAGACATCCACATGAACTCTGTCGTCCCGCTCGAAGGACTCCAGAAAAAGAGGAAGGCCGAAGCTGTTTCTCTCCAGTTTGGCCATGTTCCGGCGATAGGTATCGAGCAGAAGCTCTTCGCCTTGGCGAGACTTTTCGACAGCCGAAGCAGAGCCGGCACACAAAAGAATCGCAGCGGCGACCATGAACAGGCAGATTTTCAGAGTGTTTCTGATCGTATGCATCGGATTCACATGTTTCACTCCCACCATAATGAAACCACGTAGACACGATGTTACAACCATCGGATGAATAAATTCACAAACCACTCCCTGAACCTGGGCAATAAGGGTCTATCTTTCCACTCGTCCCAGTGGATCTGCCGGGAATCCGCCAGGTCCCCGGCAAACATCGTCTCCATTTCGACGGCAAACTCCTGGCTCAAAATGACCGCATTCACCTCGTCATTGCTCAACATGCTCAAGAAGTCCATGTTGGTTGAGCCGACGGTTGACCAGACCTTGTCAATCACCGCGGTTTTCGCGTGCAGCAGAGAGGTGCTGTGCTCGTAGACCTTCACTCCCGACTTCAGCAGCACGGAATAATGATATCTCTGGGCATGCAATGCCAGTTGGGAATCGGTGGTCCCGGGGAGGATGATCTTTACGTCAACACCCCGCTCGGCGGCATCCGTGAGGGCCTTCAGGATCTGGTCGTCAGGGATGAAGTAGGAATTTGTCAGGTGAATCGAATGTTCTGCAAACGTAATGGCTGACACATAGACAATAAACGGGATCCTGTTGGTCTCTCCCGGGGTGCTGCCGACCACCCGCACCAGGGCATTCCCTGCGTCTTTCAGGTCGGGGAAGTAGTTCCGTTCGGAACGTTGTGGTCCCTTCTGCTTCACCCAGGTGTCAAGAAAGAGCTTCTGTAATTCAGCCACGGCCGGCCCTTCGATCTGAACGTCCGTGTCACGCCAGTGAATTGGCGCTTTCCCCTTGTGTTTCCGTTTGAGGGGACTGCTCGAATAAACCTCGCTGATGTTGATGCCCCCGATAATGGCGACGGTGCCGTCGGCTATCAGGATCTTGCGGTGGTCCCGGTGTGTCAGTCCCCAGTTTTCCCGGTCTTCCAGTGGATTTATCGGGTTGAATTCAACCACCTCTATCTCGCCGTCGCGCAGGCGCTGGAAAAAGGCAGCGGGGGTAGTGATACTCCCCACACTGTCATAGATGAGATTTACCTGGACACCTTCCCCCTGTTTTTGCAGCAACAGATCGGCAAACCTGCGGCCTGTTTCGTCATCGTCAATGATATAGCTTTCAAGGTTTATATGGTTTTTGGCATTCTGGATTGCCTTGAACATTGCGGCATAGGTGGCCGGGCCATCGGCCAGCAGGGTGACCCTGTTACCCTTCGTGAGCGGGCTATCGGTTACCGACTCCACCACGGCAGTGTGGCGTCCCAGAACGTCCGTTGGGTCGGCCGATCGCTTCAGCCGTTCCATGACAGCCTTGCTTTTCTGGGGAGATAACAGACCCTTGGACGAAAGGATCCGACGAGGCTTCTGCGCCGTCGGCGCCCCATCAATCACGTCAGAGACGTTCGGCAAGGTCGCGCATCCCGTGCCGAGGCCCACGATGGATACGAACAGAATGAACAAAAAGAAGGGCGTGGTGATTGTCATCGTGTCCCGATGAGCCTCCCTTTCATACCATTTCCTCACCCTCGCGCTGCTTCTACCGCCTCTGCTCCCGCCGTGGAGGCAATGGTGTTGAACCTGATGTCCGGCGCTTTCTTGAGCAGTTTCATTGCCCCGATCAGAACCCCGAAATGGACGGACCTCAGATGGGTGTCCAGGTCCTCGCGGCTCTTCCACTCCTCTATGAAGAGAATAGTGTTTTCAGCCTCGATATCCACGTAGCAATTGCAGCTTATGCAGCCCTGCTCCCGCCGAATCGGGGCGAGTATTGCCTTGAAGGTCTGGAGGACCTCCTTCCGCTTTTCGGGTGGCATCGTTATCTTGATAATGGCGTCGATCATGGGCCGTATCTTTCAGACATCACGCAGTTGATGGCAGGGAACTATCATGATCTCCGCCCCTGGATGAACCCGACAAGCACAACAATAATGGCGATGACCAGCAGGATGTGAATAAAAGAACCCAGCGTGTAGCCGCTCACCAGACCCAGCGCCCAGAGAACGATCAGTATCACAGCTATTGTCCACAACATGAGATCCTCCTTCCTGATTGCCTATGATCACTGCCGGCTGGAGCATCACCATGCCGGCCGGCAGTGATCATTCAGTCTCTTTGGTCTTTGACTCCCACTACTCGATGGTCATCTGGTTCTTTACGCTCTTCACGCCGTTAACGTCTTTGGCGAATTTAGTGGCCAGGTCCTTTTCAGTTGCGCTTTTGGCCTTGCCGGTCAAGGTAACCACACCATTCTTCGTGGTTACCGAGGTATTGAGAGCACTGGTCGAGCGGTGATTGAGCAGCGTCATCTTGACCAGGGCGGTGATGGAAGAATCATCGATCTTGCCGCCCATTGTCCGCGTCTTTTTCGAGGACTTTGTCACGGTTATCTCATTGGTGACATCTTTGACCCCTTCGATATCCCTGGCATATTCAGCCGTCAATTCCTTTTGTGCCTGGCTGGGGGCATTGCCTCGCAGGGTCACGATGCCGTCTTTGACGTTAACCTCGGTTTTGAAGCCGCTCACGCTGCGATGGTACAGGAGTGTGGATTTAACCTTTGTGGTGAGCCACGCATCCGACATATCAGTTGGGCGCTCCCCTTTGACTTCCAGCCGGTTGTCAATGCTCTTGACTCCGGGCAGGCCCGCCACAGTTTCCTGGGCCAACGACTTGTGGGATTCCTCCGAGACGGTCCCCGTCAGGGTGACGACACCGTCCTCGGAATCGACCTTGACCTTGTCGTCCTTGAGGTAGGTCTTGAACACATAGGACTTTTTGGCTGACGATTCGATGCGGTCATCCAGCTTGGACGCATGGGCAGGAACGCCGATCGCCAAGAGGGTGACGGCAATTGCCATCAGAAACAGGGAATAGAGTGTTTTCATAGAAATGTTCTCCTTGTAGTAATTATCAATGTTTTTTCATCATCTTCTTTGCCGGTTTTTTTTCACCCGGCTGCATGGACATCATCATCGTCTTCATTTTCTTGAACTGTTCGTCGGTCAAAGTACTCCTCACTTCTTTCATGGCCTGTAACATTTCCAGATGATGGGCTGTTTTTATCCCTTCGATTTTCTTGACTGCAGAACTGGCTTTCTCCAGATCAAAATCTTTCACTTCCATGATTTCCATGAGTTCCATCTCTGCAATCTTCACGTCGGCTTTGAATCGGACATGCTTTTTTTGCATTTCCCGATGGATGGGCTTCAATTTCATGACCTGGTCATCGGTGAGCCCCATCTCGTCTGCATGATCGAGGCACATGCCCATCATGTCGCCCATCTTGTCCATGGGGCCCATTTCCATCATCGGTCCATGCCCCGCCTTCTGCTCCTTCATGGGCATATCCTTCATCTGCGAAAAAGCGGGCACCGCAAAAACAGCTGTCAACAACAATGAGAGTAGTATTCTTTTCACAATTTCCTCCTTTACACGGGGAGCCGGTCTCCTATTCTCCCAGAACCTTCTTGACCTCGCCGATCTTTTCCTGGGCTTTGCCGGCTAACTTTTCGGCTTTACCTTTGGCTTCCAGCTCGGGATTATCGGTGACTTTCCCGGCGACCTCCTTGACCTTGCCTTTCACTTCGTGAAACTTTCCTTCCGCTTTATCCCTGATGCTCGATTTCATGGTAACCTCCTGTCTGTTATGCTGATGAATTTCTTGCCAGTCAAAGGGTTGGAATCTGACCTTTTCCAACTCGTAGAATTCTCTCTGCCGCTTTTCCAGGGCTCACCTCCTTTGATGCGCAATCATGGGATTGCACTTGTAGTTAATCCAACCACGGCAACGTAAGACCTGAAGATCATTTACAGAGGTCTTCGTCCCTGAAATGGTGACGGCTCACTTCCCCACGTGGATGGTGGAAAGGGAACTGAGAATTCCAAAAACGCTCAGGAGCCACAAAATCACGGCAATGACCACAACGGCATTCAAAATCGATTTTATGGATCCCGCCATGGGGATGAACCGGTTGATAACCCAGAGAAGAACACCAACCACGATCAGGACAATTACCACTTGAATTAACGGCATGAGCTAATACACCTCCCCCTTTTGCTTTCGGAAACAGGCCTCATCGATCAGCTTCCGGTTTTGTACTATCAACCGTGGCAGCTTTGAGGTTCAAGCTCGCCACTCTTTTTGAAAAAACGACGGAATCATCTTCTACATATGGCATCAGGCGTCTTGACCTCCTACAACTTCCCTAAGAGTAGCAGGATGAGCAGAATCAAAAGGATCAGGCCAAGCCCGCCACTGGGGTAGTAACCCCACTGTTTGCTGTGAGGCCACGTGGGCAATGCACCAATTAACAGCAAAATCAAGATGACGATCAAAATAGTTCCTAACATAGTAATTTTCCTTTCTCAGTTAACGTTACGCCTGGCAGATACGTTCAGTGTCTTTGTACATTTGAACTTTGAGGCTGTGCTTTGAACAGCAACAGCTCTTCTCCTTCAGAAAACACGACAGTGCTCATGTTCTGCTATAAAGTTACATCGCAACTAACGTACCAGAGAAGACCTGCGGGTACTGAGAGTGCAAGGGGCTGATTGTGCGGGGTAAAATGGAAAGGGAACGTGCAGGGACAGGGGAAAGCCGTCAGCGGTATCCGTCATATTTAACATAACTGCCATATATGACGGAACGCATTGAGTTGTATTGACGGTAGTCGCCAAGTGCGGCTGGCCGACAAGCCAGATGGTCATGAGATTCCTGGAGTCGAACGCGAAGTTGATGAAAGCCGGCAGGTCGGTTTACGGTGGATTGCCTGTATTGGGGTGATTAGCTCAGAGTTTTGGGAACCGGATACGACTGACCATAAGTGATCCGGAAACCGCGAAAAGCAGCACGAGCGGATGGAGAGTGAAGCCAGCAAACACGACCTGTCCGAACCAGAGTGACTCGTGCAATGCGCCCTGCGAGGCAGCCCAAAACATCACCATTACCAGCAGCAGTGACGTTGGAATAGGAGTGCCTTCGAAGTACTTTACTTTGCCTTCGTCCCCAGACAGCGCCTCGGCTGTAACATTGTAGCGCGCCAGGCGAGATACTCCGCAGGCAACAAAATAAGTCAGAACAATACGGTCGTATAAGCCCTGCATGCCGCAACCGTAGCCAATCACGGCCGGGGCTACCCCGAAGGAGATAACATCAGCAAGAGAGTCGAGCTCACGCCCCATTACAGAATGCTTCTGTCTCCATCGGGCAATCCGTCCGTCCAGGACATCGAAGACTAAAGCGGCAACGACCATGCCGCACGCGAAGTAGACATGCCTGACGTCGTCCGTTTGCAGGTACGTCAGCATGGAAAACAATGCCCCCGTGCCGCAGACCGCGTTCGCCAGGGTGAACCAGTCGGCAAGCTGGAACTCTCGAATCATGGAGAAGGGCTTTTGCAGTTTATCCGTCTTCATGGCAGACAAAATCTCCCACTGTTTCATGTAGTCAGGTCGGGGTTATCACAGTTTCACGTTCCGCAGCCGCAAGGCGTTGCTGATGACCGAGACAGAACTCAAGCTCATGGCGGCGCCGGCAATGATCGGGCTGAGCAGCAAGCCGAAGAACGGGTACAGTACCCCCGCCGCCACCGGAATGCCCAGCGCGTTATAGAGAAAGGCGAAGAACAGGTTCTGCCGGATGTTGCGCATGGTGGCGCGGCTGAGGCGAATGGCCTTGGCAATGCCGCGCAGGTCGCCATGTACCAGGGTGATGCCCGCGCTTTGCATGGCCACGTCGGTGCCGGTGCCCATGGCAATGCCGACTTCCGCTTCGCTGAGGGCCGGTGCGTCGTTGATGCCGTCTCCGGCCATCGCCACGTGCTTACCTTCCGCACGCAGTTTTTTGACATGGGCGACTTTTCCGGCCGGTTCGATCTCGGCTTCCACCGCATCCAGGCCGAGTTGCCTGGCCACCGCATCGGCAGTGCGCCGGTTGTCGCCGGTGAGCATGACAAGTTCCAGTCCGAGTTCGTGAAGCTCGCGAATGGCTTCTGCTGTGGAAGCTTTGATCGGATCGGCCACGGCCAGGATTCCGGCCGGTTTCCCATCGATGGCTACAAACATGACGGTCTTGCCATCTTGCTGAAGTTTCACGGCCGATGCTTCGAGTTGTTCCAGGCCGGTGATCTTTTCATTCCGCAGAAAATCCGGTTTGCCGACCATCACCGCACGATCAGCGACGGTGCCGATAACACCACCGGCTGTCACCGAAGAGAAGTCTTTCACCGCCTCTAAAACGATGCCTTGCTCCTTCGCGCCCTGAACTATTGCTGCAGCAAGCGGGTGTTCGCTGTTCTGCTCCAGTGAAGCGGCGAGCCGCAGAAACTCCTTTGCGTCAACACTATCGCCGGGCAGTACATCCAGGAGTTTGGGTTTGCCTTCGGTGAGAGTGCCGGTCTTGTCCACGACCAGCGTGGTGATTTTTTCCAGTCGTTCGAGCGCCTCGGCATTTTTCACCAGCACGCCTTCCTGCGCGCCACGTCCCACGCCGACCATGATCGACATGGGCGTCGCCAAACCAAGGGCGCACGGGCATGCAATGATCAGTACCGCCACAGCGTTGACGATGGCGTGGGCTAGTTTTGGCTCCGGGCCGAGCCACATCCAGATGACGAATGTGAGCACCGATACCGCCAGCACCACCGGTACGAAGATGCTCGCGACCTTGTCGGCAAGCCCCTGAATGGGCGCGCGGCTGCGCTGGGCCTCGGCAACCATGTTAACAATCTGCCCCAGCAGCGTATCGTTTCCGACCCGCTCGGCGCACATGACAAAACTTCCGGTGCCATTGACGGTGCCGCCCGTCACCTTGTCGCCGACGCTCTTTTCCACCGGGAGCGGTTCGCCGGTGATCATGGACTCTTCCACGCTGGAGTGTCCTTCGACCACCACGCCGTCAACCGGCACCTTGTCACCCGGAACCACACGCAGCCAGTCACCGACTTTCACCTGGTCGAGCGGGACTTCCCGATCGCCTCCCTCTGCAACGTGCCGTGCAGTGGGAGGCGCCAGGTTCAGCAACGCCTTGATGGCGCTGCCCGTACGGCTGCGGGCACGCAGTTCGAGCACCTGGCCGAGCAGCACCAGCACAATGATCACCGCTGCAGCCTCAAAGTAGATGGCAACCTTGCCCTCGTGCTGCATCGTGTGCGGGAACAGGTCGGGCATCAGCATCGCCACGGCGCTAAAGATGAAGGCTGCCCCCACTCCGATGGCGATCAGCGTGAACATATTCAGATTACGCGTCACGACTGACCGCCAGCCCCGGCGGAAAAACGGCCAGCCCGCCCAGAGTACAACGGGTGTGGTGAGTGCAAATTGCAGCCAGCGCGAAGTGTGGCTGTCCGCCCAGGATTGCCTGGCCAACGCTGGAACCAGGTGAGCCATCGCCAGGACAAACACCGGCAACGTCAGCGCTGCCCCGATCCAGAAGCGCCTGGTCATGTCATTAAGTTCAGCGTTTTCATCTTCATCAGAGCCCGCTGTCACTGTTTTGGGTTCCAGCGCCATGCCGCACTTGGGGCAATCGCCGGGATGATCCTGCTCGATCTCCGGGTGCATCGGGCAGGTGTAGACGGCATTGCCCTGTGGTTTCTCTTCGGGCTTCGCAGTGGCGGGCGTTGACAAAAACTTCTGTCGGCAGTGGTCACTGCAAAAGTAGAATTTCTCGCCGTCACGCTCGGCACTCAGAGCTGATGCTTCCTCCACCGTCATGCCGCAGATGGGGTCGATGGCCATATTTGATCCTTTTTGTTGGTGAAGCGGTATTGTGGGCATCCCCCGATTTTTAGTCCATGTCCTTCATGATCGGACATTGCGCTATGTATTCCTTGCGTTGAGGTTGTAGTCACCGGGTGGTGAATCGTTCCAACAGCACGAGAAGGGCGGTGAGTGCCGTTGCAAAGCCGACCACAAAAACGCCACGTGGCACGTGCAGCAGATCGGGAAGCAGCACTTTGCCGAGGTCGCCCCAGTTCTCGATCGTTCGTTTTGTCCATCCTGAAAGTTCGGCAAACATCCAGGAGCCGGCGATAAGTCCGGCCATGCCGAAAAGCGCGTCCCAGCTTCCCTGACCCAGCGCGACGGCGGCAGTGCCTGGGCAATAGCCCATCAGCGCAAAGCCCGCGCCGAAAAGGAGCCCCCCGATGATGTTTGAGCCGATTCGCGTTGGCTTGATGTGCAGGTTCACTTTGGCGAAGTGGTGCAACGTGAATACGCCAATCATGCCGACGACAATTGCGGTCAGCATGATTTTCGCGACGGTGAAGTCCTGGAGGAGCAGTTGGCCGATGAGAACATGGAATTTCCCCACGCCGCCTTTCTGCAAGAGGAAGCCAAACGCCAAACCAAACAGCGCGCCGGCGATCAGTTCGGGAGCCGCGTCCACGTGTAGCGCGGGATTTTTCCCCCATTTTTTTACGGCTTTGCCTGGATCAATCATCGTTTCCTCACCATTTAAAGAGGAGCATGGCCACAGCGATGCCGCCGATGAAGAAACAAATCACGGCGATCCAGGAGGCCAGGTTGAGCTGAAGCGTTCCGCTGATGCCGTGACCACTTGTGCAGCCTCCGGCAAGGCGAGCGCCAAAAGCCATGATCAGGCCGCCTGCAAATGCGACTGCCGCACGCAGCGTTATGCTGTCGCCGAAGCGTTCAGTCCACAGGGGCGAGAGCCATTCGTTGGTGAACTCGCCACCGGTGACGGCGGCAAGAGCGCCCCCGACGATGATGGAGATCACGAAGACAGCTTGCCATCCCACGCGTGGCGGGTTGTCTTTGAAGTAAACGAGTGATGCGGTGTGGCGAGGCGCGATGAGCTTGCCGAGAAAACCCGCGAGATGTGCGTAGAACGATGAGGCTCCAATGGGTTTATCGGAGAAGTAAAATGTCAGCCAGGAAAGCACTCCAATGCCTGCACCTGCCAGATAAGGCGACCAGGCTGGTCCCGCATAATCGCGCGCGTCCACAAGTGTCCCCGCTTCGGCTGCAGCGCATATGAGCAGGAGAGCAAGGGTGCCACTGAGATAAGAAACACACTTCGGAATCACTCGGCCAGGAGAACGCGTATTCGTGGGCCAGTTCATTTCATCCCCTTCTGCTCGATCTCTTTTTCAACCGGGAATCCGGCGTTCTTCCATGCTTGCCAGCTTCCGGGGACGTTGCAGACGCAGCCGAACCCTTCCTGTTTCAAAATGCTCGTCGCAATGCTCGCGCGATAGCCGCTGTCGCAATACACGGCCGTTGGCTTGGTTTTGTCCAGTGTCCCGAGGTGTTGGCGCAATTCGCCCAGGAAAATATGGCGGGCATTGGGGATGTGGCCGCTGTGCCATTCATCGGGTGCGCGGACGTCGAGAAGCTGCAGTTTTTCCCCCGCGCGCTTGATCTCATGCACCGTCATTTGCCCCACATCTTCCAGCGGCAGGCCGGCGTTATCCCACGCCTTCATCCCCCCGACGAGGTAGCCGGCGAACTTCGTGTAACCGGTGCGGAGAAAGAGACGGACGATTTCTTTGAGCGTATCGTCGGACTCCAGGACCAGAAGGATGGGCTTGGAGGGCTCAAGCAGCCAGCCAGCCCAGATCGAGAGCTGGGGTGTGCCGCCGATGTTGAGCGCGCCTTTGATATGGCCTCCGCCAAAGGCCAGCATCATGCGGGTATCGATGAGGACATTGCCATCGTCGCCCATTGCTTCTTGGAAAAATTTGGGGGGAAGCCCACGCACTGTCGGCAGGTTGCCAAGTACCACAGGGCCTTTGGTGTTCAGCTTCTTCATCCACGGATAATACGTGGGTGTAGGCGGCGCGGTGGAAAGAGCGTAATCGGTGAAGCTTTTCACATCTTTAAAGTGGAGGAAAGCATTGAAGCGCCGCTCATAACCAATCGTGCTGCTGAGCCGGTCGCCGATGTCCGCGCCGCACGGCGAGCCGTGACCGTGCGCCGGGTAGATAATGACGCCATCGCTGAGCTTCAGGTAAAAATCGCGCAGCGTGTGGAACTGTTGTTCGGCCAGTTTTTTCTCCTCGCCACTGCCGAGGAGGTCGGGCCGCCCGGCGGAATTGACGAAAAGCGAGTCCCCGGTGAGCACGCCCCAAGGCGCGTCCGGGTGATCCTCCTCCGCGAGAAGATACGCAAGGTGCTCCGGCGTGTGGCCGGGCGTGTGCCGAGCTGTAATGAGAACGGATCCGAACAGGAAGTTGTCTCCGTCTGCGATTTCCTCGTGGTCGAAACCGTATCGTGCGCCTCCTTCGTGACTGAGGAATATTTTCGCTGAATCGACACGCGCACAAAGCTCGCGCGCGCCACTGAGGAAATCAACATGGTTGTGTGTTTCAAAAATGTGCGTGATCGACACCTGCTTCTCGCGGGCAAGTTGCAGGTAGCAGTCAACGTCCGGACGTGGATCGAAGACTGCGGCTACTCCCTCGGAATCATCGCCGACCAGATAGGAAAGCTCGGCGATCCCTTCGGTTTGAATGCATTCAAAAATGAGAGCCATAAGGATTCCTCCTTTCTCTGACGGGGTTTCCCCCTGCCGGCTATTGCATTGCCATACGCGTCGACCACCACCGCCCGACGGCCTTTCGCGGGACGCTTTCTGCTCTTTCTTGAGATCAGGCGCCAACCCCGCGGATATCTTTCACCAAGCTTTTCATCGCGACTCTTCACTCTTCGCCCGCCCCACGGTTGGCGTTCATGGGCCAGACAATCAGCCAGATACCGCCTCCTTCATGATTTTTACAATCGTGTCCTCCACTTCCTGCGCCACCTCTGCAAGTTGCGGCGCGTTGAACATCGCCAGGAGAGTGGTCGGCTTCAGGGTAGCGAGAATGGTTTTACCCCCCTCCTCGTAAATGGAGATCCGGCACGGCAGTGCGGTGGAGATGCCCATGTTCTGGTCGAGCACCGTCTTTGCCTGGTGCGGCTGGCACACCTCGATGATCAGGCATTCACGGGCGAACTCCACCCCCTTCTTCGCCATGGTCTCTTTGAGGTTGTGTACCTGCATGACGCCAAAATTATTGGCCAGAACGGCAGCCTGCAAGGCAGCCGCAGCCTCACTCACGGTTTTTCCGGTAGATAGTTTGATCAGCATAGGTGTCGCCTGCTCTTTTCCGCTTGGTTCATCGACCCAGTATCCCTGGCGATTGTAATGGATATGGAGACTGGTCTCATAATCCCGAGTCAGCAGAGCCTCCTCCGTGTATTCCGGTGACTGCTTGATGGCCTCGCGGGGAAGATTGACGAAGACTTTCGACTCGATCCAACTCACGCGCTCGATCCATCTGGGCGAAATCAGGGCCTTTTTCCCCGGCCACCAGTTCCGCGTATCGATAATGAGATAGCGAATCGCCCACGTCTCGTCATCGATGATAAAATCCTCCACATGGCCAATATCGCCGTCCGCGGCCTGGATGTGATGGCCTGTCACATCCTGACTGCTGCGCAGATAGGGATCCCAGGTTTTCTCGCTTCGGCCGGTTTCTCTCCATTTTTCAGGGTCATGCACAATGAAGGGATAGGCACCCCACATGTTGGGGCCGCCCCAATACATCGGCCATCCATAAAACCCGTAGTAGGCATCCTCGAATTGTCGCGAGACGGGCTTGTCACTGTCCAGGGGGGGACTATCCTCAATCTGCTTCTTGGTCAGATTGATTTCGATGGTTTGCTTGTCCTTGTTCACGGCGACCATCGCATACGGGGAGATCAACACCTGCCTCCCCGTAAGCCAGTTTCCCGTGTCGGCGACCAGATAGCGAATCGTCCAGTGCTGGTCATCGAAATAGAATTCTTTGACCTTCCCTATTGCGCCGTCGAGGCTGTCCAGGGTGTAACCCTTCAGTGTTTTGGCTGTGCATAGCATAATGGTCTCCTTTGATCCTTTGCGGTTCGTGCTGGTTCACTTTTGGCGACGATCAAGAAGGGATTCCAGTCGGGAAGCAAACCGTCGGCGCAGGGCTACCACGCGCGGATGTTCCACCACCGCTTGCCATCGGCCTTATGGCGCCCCAGCCAGCGCCAAAGCCAGACCAGGGCGATAGCGAGCAGCAGCCCGCTGCCGACGATTTTGCCGGTGACGCCGACCCATTTCGCGGCCAAACGCCAACTCTCCCCTGCTATATAGCCAAGCGAGACGAACACGCTCGCCCAGACGATGCATCCCATCGCATTGTAGAGGAGGAACTTCTGATAACGCATGCGGCGGTCACCAGCAACGAAGGGCATCAACGGCCGCAACAGATGCAGGAAATGACTGCCGAAAACGGCCTTGCCGCCATGTTTCGCGAATAAACCATCCGCGCGATCAAGGTGCTCCTGACGCAGCCCAAACCGTCTCACCTGTTTCAGCAGCCATCCTCGTCCCAGCTGCCGCCCCAGTCCGTAGCCGATGCTGTCGCCGAGAATAGCGGCGATGGAGATAATAACGATGAGGACCCCCGGATCAAGCACCCCTTGCCCCGCAAAAAAGCCTCCCACCAGCACCATGCTCTCGCCCGGCATGACCAGGCCCAACAACGCCTGGCATTCCAGCGCCACGACAAGAAAGATCACGAGGTAACCCCAATGACCGAGGGATCCTACAAAACTGATAAGATAATCGAGCATACCTGCTTCGCTTCCTGAGGTTGACGATGATATCCGTTGGTGCCTTGAACAGAGCCGCCTCAGGTGCACCCACGCAGGAGAAAAAACACCAATAAGACAGGAATCGGGATTCCTAGGAGCCAAAGTAAAATCCACCCTATCTTTCCATTTTCAGAGTTACGCATAGCGATCATCCTTTCTCAGGAGATGTATGAAATAACCGAGCGTGTAGCCACTCACCAGCCCCAGCGCCCACAGAACGATCAGTCTCACAGCTATTGTCCACAACATGTGAGCCTCCTTTGCGATGGAATAGGAGTGTGCTTTTCACTTTCGCCTTAATCCACGCATCCGAGAATTCAGCGGGGCGCTCCCCTTTGACTTCCAGCCTGTTGTCGACACTCTTGACTCCTCGCAAGCCCTCCACCGTGTCCTCGGCCAATGACTTGTGGGATTCTTCAGAGACAGTCCCCGTCAAGGTGACGACACCGTCCTCAGAATCGACCTTGATGTTATCATCCTTGGCAGTTCTTACTTGATTTGTCCCCGGATCTCCCCATCGGGGTTGGCGTCGGTATGGACATTGACGTAGGTTTCACCCGATTGTATGTACTGCACCAGTTCATTGAACGATTTTCCCATGAGCTCGCCCGTCAGGTCATTTTCCGTAAGTGTCCCCTCGGCCAGGGTCCCGTTGAATTTCCCTTCTTTTTTTGGCCCTGTGTAGAGATTTGCCAGCGGCGGACCGCTGCTCCCCTTCTTGCCGCGGTGAATGTGTGCAGCGGTAGCATTCTTGATGTTCTTGACGCGCAGTTCGTATCTCATCTCCTTGCCGTCTTTGCTCAACTTGAACTTGGCTTCGCCCTTGGCCTTTGTCTCGATGCTCGGCACCTCCTCATCTCCCGTGAGTTTGGCGTGGAATTTCCTGTCATTGGCGAATCCGAGCGAAACCGCAAACATGGTGGCCAACAGTGCGAACAACAACAGTTTTACGTTTTTCATGTGTCTTCTCCTTTTCCCTCATGATTTCGTGAGTTTCTTGGCAACTTCACGGGCAGCGATCACGACCGGGTCCCAGACCGGTGAGAAGGGGGGGGCGTAGCCGAGGTCCAGATTGATCATCTCCTCCACCGTAAAACCGGCATGAAGAGCGGTAGCCAGGGTGTCTATCCGCTTGGCCGAACCTTCCATCCCGACGATCTGGCCTCCCAGCAGGCGGCCGCTCCCTCTTTCGGCCAGCACCTTGACGGTTATCTCCCCGGCGCCGGGAAAGTATCCCGCCTTGGTGCGGCTCTTGATGACGGAGCTGACCCACTCGATGCCCAGGTTCCTGAGCTCCTCTTCCTGGAGGCCGGTACGTGCGACTTCCACCTGACATATCTTTGTGACGGCTGTTCCCACGACCCCGGGAAACGTGGCGTAGCCGCCTCCCAGGTTGATGCCCGCTACCCGCCCATGGCGGTTGGCGACGGTGCCGAGGGCGATATAGAAGGGCATGCGGCTCACCAGATGAAACGACTCGGCGCAATCCCCTGCTGCCCAGATACCGGCAATTCCGGTTTCCATCCGCCCGTTCACGCGGATCGACCCTTTCTCCCCAAGGGGGATGCCGGCCGCCGCGGCAAGCGCCGTGTTGGGGCGAACCCCGAGGCCAAGGATGACGATGTCGGCCGGCAGGGTACGCTTGTCGGTGACGATCCCCGTCACCTTCCCGTCCCGTGTCTCGAACGCCGTGAGCTCCTCCTCCAGGTACAGAGTAACCCCCACATCCCGCAGCGCCTGGGATACCAGTGCCCCCATGTCCTCATCGAGGGTCCCCATCACCTGAGGCGGCCTGCTGATCAGGGAAACCTCCAGACCATGCCTCACCAGGGCTTCCGCCATTTCAAGGCCGATGTAGCCGCCGCCGACGACAACCCCCTTTTTCATGTTCCCTTTGTCGAGACGCCGGCGAATCTCCAGGCCGCTTTCGAGGGTGTTTACCCCGCAGATATCGACGGCATCGGCGCCGGGGAGGTCAGGGCAGAGCGGGACCGCCCCGGTGGCGATCAGGAGCTGGTCATAGGGCTCCCATGCGGATCTGCCGCTTTTCAGGTCGCGGACACGCACCGTTCTCCCCGCCGCATCGATCTCTTCCACCTCGTGCAGAACTCGCGCGTCGATTCCATCCCGCTCCCGGAATTTTTCCGGGGTGCGGATAATGAGCTTTTCTTCCTCGTCGACAACCCGGCCGACGTAGTAGGGGATCCCTCAGGCGGAAAAAGAGGTGTGGGGGCTCCGCTCGAAGACGACGATCTCCAACTCGGGCCGGCGACGCTTCGCCTGGGAGGCGGCACTCATCCCCGCGGCATCGCCGCCGATGACGACCAGTCTCTCTTTGGCCATGATTCGTACTCCTCTAGGGGGGGCCGTATCGCTTGGTTGCCTACCCCTTGATGAACGCGAGCAGATCCTCGTTGACCTGGTCCTTGAGGGTTGAGCACAGGCCGTGGGGTGCCCCTGGATAGATCTTCAGGGTCGCGCCTTTGATGAGCTTGGCCGAGAGGTTGGCCGAGGCGCCGATGGGCACGATCTGGTCGTCGTCGCCATGGAGGATCAGGGTCGGCACGTCCATCTTCTCGAGATCTTTGGTGAAGTCCGTCTCGGAGAAGGCCTTGATGCAATCGAAGACGCCTTTGAAGCCGGCCTGCATCCCCTGGAGCCAGAACGAATCCCGCAGGCCCTGGGAGACCTTGGCGTTCGGCCTGTTGGTGCCGTAGAACGGCGTGGTGAGGTCCTTGAAGAACTGCGAGCGGTCGGCGAGGACACCGGCGCGGATCCCGTCGAAGACCTCCATCGGCAGGCCGCCGGGATTGGCGGCCGTCTTCAGCATGAGCGGCGTCACCGAGCCGATCAGCACGGCCTTGGCCACGCGTTTCGTGCCGTGGCGGCCGATATAGCGGGCGACTTCGCCGCCACCCGTGGAGTGGCCCACATGGATCGCGTTCTTCAGGTCCAGCGCTTCGACGAGCGTCGCCAGGTCGTCGGCGTAGGTGTCCATGTCATTGCCATTCCAGGGCTGGCTCGATCGGCCATGGCCGCGGCGGTCATGGGCAATGCAGCGATAGCCGCGGGCACCCAGAAACAGCATCTGGTCTTCCCAGGCGTCCGCACTCAGGGGCCATCCATGGCTGAAGACCACGGGCTGTCCGCTCCCCCAGTCCTTATAGTAGAGCTTGATGCTGGTTGAGTTTTCTTTCCCGACATTTATGTAACTCATGGTGGATCTCCTTTTCATGGCACCAGCTCAACGTTCGCAGACAGCACGACAGTGCTCATGTTCTACCAAGAAGTGATGTCACAACTAATGAGCCAGTAGATGGACTGCGGATACTCTGAGATCCGAACCTTGCCGGAAACCTTCTCCTTGAACCGGTCACGGACCTTGAGTGCGATGTCCTGCACCTAATGCGTGATGGACTTTACCGCTCGCTTTTGTCCCCCGACCAAGTGTGCCGACTTCTCTCGGCTTCCCCCGTCATCTTCCTGGCCTGGGTTACGATGGACTGTACCTTTTGCGGGTGCATTCCCGCAATTCTCTCCAACCCTTTTTCTTCTGCAGCAGCAACCTTGGCAATTGTGTCATAGCTGGACTCGACCAAGCGCCGCGACAGGACTTCTCCTATCCCTTTGAGTTTTTGCAGCTCTTTCATTTGGTTTTTCATGGCATCCTCCCCTGACAACAGCTCGTAGTCCTGCAGAAAACACGATTGTGCTCATGTTCTGCTCAGAAGATATATCGCAACTAACGAGCCAGAGGAGACCTGCGGATACTGCCAGTGCAAGGGTTTGATTGTGCGGGGTAAAATGGAGGGGAAGGGTGCGGGGTGAAGGGAAAACCGTCAGCGGCAGCCGTCATATGTAACGTAACTGCCATATATGACGGGTACCATTGAGGCAACTACTCGCAATCCTTGTATGTTTTGCCGTTAGTGGCGGCGGATGCCGTATTTCCGCATCCGGGCACGAAGGGTACTGGGGTTGAGACCAAGGAGTATCGCCGCCCCGTTTTTCCCCTCTATGCGCCAGCCGGTTTTCTGGAGCACCTGGAGGATGTGATCGTGTTCCAGGTCGGCGAGGGCTTTGACGTCCTGTTCTGCCAGTTCCCCTGTATTGCGGAACGTATCGAACCGGTCCAGTACCTGGAGTGTGGTCCCCTGGCTGGTGATGATCGCCCGCTCGATGACACTTTCCAGTTCCCGCACGTTGCCGGGCCAGTGGTACTCCTGGAGGGCGTTCAGGGTCTCTTTCGAAACGGTCTCTATCTTCTTGCCTATTTTCTTGTTGTATTTGGCGACAAAATACGTGACGAGCAGCGGGATGTCTTCCTTGCGCTGCCGCAGTGGCGGGATCGTGATGGGGAAAACATTGAGCCGGTAGAACAGGTCTTCCCGGAACCTCCCCGCGCGGATCTCTTCCTCCAGGGTCCGGTTGCTGGCCGCGATGATCCGGACATCTACCCTGATGGTGCGGGGGCTGCCCAGTCGCTCGAACTCGCCGTCCTGGATGACCCGGAGCAGCTTGCTCTGCAGCTCCAGGGGCATCTCGCCGATTTCGTCGAGAAATATGGTTCCGCCGTCGGCCAGCTCGAAGCGCCCCATCTGCCGGGCATCAGCCCCGGTGAACGCACCCTTCTCACGCCCGAAGAGCTCGCTTTCGATGAGGTTCGCCGGCAGTGCCGTGCAGTTGACCGTTATCATCGGCCGGTCCTTGCGGGAACTCCTGCCGTGGATGGCCCGTGCGATCATTCCCTTGCCGGTGCCGGTCTCGCCAAGGAGGAGAACGGTCGCATCCTGGGGGGCCACCTGCTCGACCCGGAAGAATACATACTCCATGGCATTGCTTTGCCCGATGATCTCGCCGAAGTTGTACTCCCGGGCAACCTCCTGCCGCAGGTAGATGTTCTCAGCCCTGAGCCGGTCTTTCAGGTGGCTGATTTCCGCAAACGCTCCCTGGAGGGACTCTTCGGCCCCCTTGCGCTCATCTATTTCCCGCGAGAGCCGCACATTCGCCCTGGTCAGCTCTCCGGTCCGCTCATGTACCGCCAGCTCCAGCTCGTCATGGGCATTTTGCAGCGCCTCTTCCAGCTGCCTGCGGACCGTGCCGTCAACGATGGAGGTAAGGATAGAGCCGTCCATGCTTTCGATGGTGACCGCTACGCTCTGAAGTTGGCCATGGATCACCGTGCCGTCGTTTCTCGTGAGACGGATTTCACATCTGAGCATGACCTGTCGCTGCAGCGCCAATGCGAGATGGTTGGAAAAAATTTCCCGGTCGTCTGCATCGGCAATAAAACCGGCAAAGTGTCCGTTGACCAGCAGTCGCCGCTCTGTTCCCAGCAGTTGCGCGCCGGCCAGATTCACATCCTGTATCACTCCGTGGGCGTCAAAGGTGAAATAGCCGACAGGTGCAAAGTCATAGAGTTCGGCATACTTGTTGAGCGATGCTTCAAGCTCCTCCCGGGCTCGGCGCAGCTCTGCATTCTGCATCTCCAGCTCGATCTGGTTGACCTCGAGCTCATGGACGAGCCTCTTCGTCTCTGCCTCGGTCCGGGGCGGGGGGCGTTCCGCCCTGTTCTCACCCAACCGCTCTTCGGCACGGTGGCGCAGGTTGGCGGTATCCGCTGACAATCCCTTGTCTTTGTCGATTCCCATTGCAAACCCTTTGATTCAGGCTGAAGGCAGAAGGCTGAAGGCGGCTAGAAACAAACCACCCGTTAAGATTACTACACTTTTTAACTTCTGCCTTCAGTCTTCAGCCGTGAAATCTCCTCGCGCAGTTCCGCCTCCAGCGTCTTGGCCGCGGTGATGTCCGCAAAGGTGATCACCACCCCGCCGATGACGTCCTCCATGGTGCGGTAGGGCATGATGCGCACCGAAAACCAGCGCCCGTCGGTGGCGCTGATCTGCTTCTCCGAAAAGATCAGCGTCCGCAGCACCTCCTGCGCCTCTTCGGTCATGCCGGGATAGAGCAGGTCGCTGGAGATGTCGCTGAGCGGCCGCCCCACATCGCCCGGGATCAGCTTGAAGAGCTTGTTCGCCCCCGTGGTGAACCGCCGGACATGGAGGTCGTTGTCCAGGAACACGGTGACAATTTCCGTGCTGTTGAGCAGGTTCCTCATGTCGTTGTTCACCCGCGACAGCTCGTCCATTTTTGACTGCTGCTCGGCGTTCACCGTCTGCAGTTCTTCGTTCAGGGACTGCATCTCTTCCCGGGAAGTGGTCAGCTCCTCGTTGGTGGACTGCAGTTCCTCGTTGGTGGACTGCAATTCCTCGTTGGTGGATTTGAGCTCCTCCTGGGAGGATTGCATCTCCTCGCGGGTCGTCTGCAGTTCTTCGCGCACCTGCTGGAGTTCCTGCTCCAGTTCGAGCACCCGGGTGTTGCCTGCAGGAGAGGTCCTGGAGCGGCCTGGTGCTCTCTTTTCCGGGGGCGTCGCTACGTCGGTAAAGATGATCATCACCATCCCCCGCAGCGCCTCCGGCTCTTCGATCGCCTGGACAGTGACATCAACGGTCTGTGTGCCGCCGTTCTCCCCGATCTTGAGCCCCTTGAGGGTGATCGCCTCCTTGTGCCGGACTGCCTTCTGGAAGGCGCTTCCCAGATCGAAACGGAGCCCTTCGCGGGCCATGGCGAAAATATTCCAGTTGGCCTTGCCGGCCGCCGGCTCAAGATATTTGCCCGTCCGCCCGCTGATGTAGAGGATGTCACCCTTGTCGTTGACCAGCACGGCGGGCGGGGAAAAGTGCTGCAGGAGCAGCTGGTCCGCCAGCGACTGGAGGTTGGCCGCAGGTTTCATCATCGTCAACTCCTTGGAAACTCCCGGCAGTGCCGGTACAAACGAAGAGGGAAACGCCACCGGTTCGGGCGGCAGCAACGATTCGCGCCGCCGGAAGAGTCTCGACTTGGTGTTCAGCGGCGTGAAGAGATCGGTAAAGGTGCTGACGGTCTCCGCGCTCCCCAGAAACAGGATGCCGCCCGGGTTCAGGCTGTAGTGGAAGAGCGGCAGGAGCTTCTTCTGCAGTTCCGGCGTCAGATAGATGAGAAGGTTGCGGCAGATGATGATATCCAGCTTTGTAAAGGGGGGGTCCATGATGACGTTCTGCGTGGCGAAGGTCACCATCTCCCGGATCTCCTTGCCGACCCGGTAGCCGCTCCCTTCCTGGATAAAATACCGGCGGAGGCGCTCGGGAGACACGTCAGCGGCGATGTTGGCCGGATAGACCCCCTGGCGGGCCTTGTCGATGGCGTCCCGGTCCAAGTCGGTGGCAAAGATCTGCAGATTGAAACTCTCCGTGGGCTTGACCTGTCCCAGCGCTTCCTTGAAGGCGATGGCCAGCGAATACGCCTCCTCCCCGGTGGAGCAGCCGGCTGACCAGGCGCGCAGCACCCCGCCGGCCGGGCAGCCCGCCAGGAGTGCCGGAATGAACTCTCCCTTCAGCTGTTCCCATGCCGCCGGGTCGCGGAAAAAGTTCGTCACACCGATCAACAGTTCCTTGAAGAGGAGTTCCACTTCCTGGGAATTCTCCTGCAGATAGCGGACGTAGGCGGCGATCCGGTCGATCTGGTGAATCCCCATGCGCCGCTCGATCCGTCGGTACATGGTGGTCTTCTTGTACAGGGAGAAGTCGTGGCCGGTCTTGGCCCGCAACAGGATGAGGACTTTCTCCAGGGCGCTCTGGTCCTTCTCCTCCAGGGGGCGCTCGGTCCTGGTGAGGACGCGGGCGTGCCGGAGATAGTCGATGATCTTGACCGGCAACTCCTCCGCCGGGGCCACCAGGTCGGCCAGCCCGGCATCGATGGCGCTGCGGGGCATGCTGTCGAACTTGGCCGAGGCAGGTTCCTGCACCAGTACCACTCCCGCGTTTTCCTTGATTGCCCGCAGCCCCATGGTACCGTCCGAGCCCATGCCGGAAAGGATGACGCCGATGCTGCGCTCCTGTTGGTCTTCGGCCAGGGAACGGAGGAAGAAATCGATAGGAAGGCGCAGGCCGCGGGGCGCCGTCGGCTCGAACAGGTGCAGCACCCCGTGGAGAATGGACATGTCCTTGTTGGGGGGGATCACATAGACGCAGTCGGGCTTGACCCGCATCCGGTCCCTGGCCTGAAAGACCGCCATCCCGGTGGTGCGCTGGAGCAATTCGGGCAGGATCCCCTTGTGGGTCGGGTCCAGGTGCTGGACGATGACAAAGGCCATGCCGCACCCTTCCGGCACGTGCCGCAGGAACTGCTCCAGCGCCTCCAGCCCGCCGGCGGAGGCGCCTATGCCAACAATGGGAAGAGGGGGGGATTCGTGCCCTGAGAGCGCGTTTTGTGCTGGAATCGTGGCGGGCTCTTCATCAGGGCTCTTTGGTGGGGGTTGTTTTTTCATGAGACAAAGTATAACAGCAGTTCGTTGCCCCGCCATCAACTATACTTTGTCATGGTGGCAAAAACGGCAGCATCCAGGTGATAATACGGAGTAATTTGACCGAAAGCAGAATGAGGGGGGCGCTCTCTGCGTTTCCCCCTCACCCCTGGCCACCCCCTCGGGAAGAGGGGACTGTTGTGTTGTCTTCGCGAAACCAACTTACGGGGTTATTCCCGCACGTAGATGTCCTGGTCCGATTCGTGAACCATGGTCATGACGTGGCGGTACTCCTCCTCGATCATCGCCAGGTGTTTCTCGGTCTCCTTGATGACCCGTTCGAAGACGGATTTGACAAGGGGATCGATGATGTCCTTGGCAAGGAACGTGTACTGGTCGATGCATGACTTCTCTTCCTTCATGGCCAGTTCGAGGGCCTGCTGCTCCGGGGTCTCTTCGCCGACGGCCTTCATGAGGGCCGTGTACGTGGGGTTCTTCGTGTCCGGGGGCTGGGCCATGTAGGTGGCGATATCGCCGAATTCCCCTCCCTTGTAGTGGTCGAAGAACGCCTTGAGGTGCCCCACCTCCTCGTTGGCCAGAAGATCGAAGACCTTCTGGGCCCGTTCGTTCTTGGTCACCGAAGCCGCTTTCCGGTAAAAGTCCATGCTGTCCTTCTCCCCCTTGATGGCGAGCTTCAGGGCCTCCTGAATCGAATACTCTCTACCCATACCGTTACCCCCTTTCATCCCATTCGATGTCGTTTGGTTGAAAGTATAGCGGCAAATTGTCGCCGTTCAACAAGGGTATTTATTTGTCGATATCCAGCAGGTCGTTCACCACTACCCCCGCCATGGTGAGCCCGAAGATGCTCGGGATGAAGGAGATGCTTCCGAGGATGTTCCGGCGGTGCTCGCAGGAAAAGCGCTGCTCCTCCTTGTTGGGGCAGATGCAGTTGGAGCGGCAGCCGGCATCGGCCACGGCCTGCTCCCGGGGCTCCTCGGTGGAGTAGACCACCGTGACGCCGCTTTTGATCCCCTGCTTGCGCAGCAGTTTGCGGACCACCCGGGCCAGGCCGCAGACGCTTGTCTTTGAGATGTCGGCCACGCGGATCTTCGTCGGGTCCAGCTTGTTGGCGGCCCCCATGCTGGCGATGATCCGCAGGTCCCGTTCCCGGCAGCTGCGGATCAGGTGGAGCTTGCTTGTGATGTGGTCGATGGCGTCCACCACGTAGTCGTATCCCCCCGCGAGGAGGAAGTCGCTGTTGCCGGCCTCGTAGAAATCCTTGTGGGGGACGATGTCCGCATCCGGATTGATGAGGCGGAGCCGCTCGGCCATCACCTGCACCTTGGCCTTCCCCACGGTGCCGTCCAGGGCGTGGAGCTGGCGGTTTACGTTGGTGAGGCAGATGTCGTCGAAGTCCACCAGGACGAGCCGGCCGACACCGGCCCGGCAGAGGGCCTCGGCGGCGAAGCTTCCGACCCCCCCCAGGCCGAAGACGGCCACGGTTGATTGTCGGAGCCGGTGGAGCTTCTCGGGTCCGATGAGGATCTCGGTGCGGGAAAAACGGTGGAGTGCGGACATGGAAATACCTCGCTTCAAAGGGATGAAAGGCGGAAGATGCGAGCGGCGTTTGCGCTCGTCACCCGGGCCACCTGGTCAGGCGTAACACCCTTCAGTTCCGCCAGGCGGCGGGCCGTCACGGCAAGAAATGCCGGCTCGTTGGGGGCGCTGCGGAAAGGCTCGGGGGTCATGTCGGGAGCGTCGGTTTCGAGGAGAAGGTGTTCCAGGGGGATTTCCCGGGCCATGGCCACGGGCCTCACGGCGTTGCGGTAGGTGACGGTCCCCGCCACGGAGATGAGGAGGCCGAGCCCGATGCACTCCCGGGCGATTTCCACGCTACCGGAAAAGGCGTGCATGACCCCGCCGACGCGGGAAACCCCCTCCTCCCGGAGGATGCGGAGGAGGCTCTCGAAGGCCCTGCGGCAATGGATGAGAACCGGAAGCCCCGCCGTCACCGCGATCCGGAGCTGTTCCCGGAACGCGGCCTCCTGGACAGCGCGAGGGGGGTGAGGAACCAGGTGATCGAGCCCGATCTCTCCGAGGGCAACGGCCGTTCCGGCAAGGCCGGCGAGCCGCGCCAAGGCGTCGTCGTCGGCCTGGTCCGCCGCCATCGGGTGGATGCCGAAGGCGGGAAAGATCCCGTCATGTTCCACAGCCAGGGCCGCGATACCGTCCCATCCCCCGGGGGTGACCCCCGGTATGATGATCCGCTCAACTCCTGCCTGCCGCGCGGCGGCCAGGACCTCACCGAGGCGCGGGCGGAGCGTTGGATCATCCAGGTGGCAGTGGGTATCGGTAAGCATGAAAGCGCTCCGCAATCCGGCAACAGGGTCGGGGAGTGAAGGAGGGGCGGGCTGCCGGAACGAATCCGTGCCCGGGCAAGTCTAGCCTCGCCGGGTGAAGTGGTCGGCGAGGGCGCCCGTCATGGCAGCGAGGGTGTATTCCCGGGGTTCGATGTGGACTTCGATCCCCAGTTCCCGGCAGCTTCTGGCGGTGATCGGGCCGATGGCGGCGATCGTCACCCCCTCCAGCAGGTGGAGCAGGCGGTTTTCCCCGAGGATGGCGGCCAGGTTGTCCACGGTTGACGAGGAGGTGAAGGTGGCGCAGTCGATGCGCCGCTCCTCCAGTTCGGCGATGACGCCGGCGGGGAGGGCATCCGGCGTGATGTTGCGGTAGGCGACCGGCGCCTCAACCTCTGCCCCTAACTCTGCGAGGCCTTGCGGGATAACGTCTCTGGCCCGATCCCCCTTGGGGAAGAGGATCCGTTTTCCCGTGATATTCTCTGAACGGAACACCTCCACCACCCCTTCGCCCTTGTAGTCGTCGGGGATCAGATCCGGCCGGATGCCGAAGGGGGCGAGGGCCGCGGCCGTCTTGGGACCCACGGCGCAGACCCGGCAGCTCCCCAGGGCGCGTGAATCCCGCCCGGCAGCGGTGAGCCGTTCGAAGAAGAAGCGGACTGCGTTGACCGAGGTGAAGACGATCCAGTGGAACCGATCCAGTCGGGCTATGGCTGCGTCGAGGCCGTCCCAGCTTTCGGGGGGTACGATGGCGATGGTGGGGCATTCCACGACCCGGGCACCGAGGGTGCCGAGCATGGCGCCGAATTCTCCCGCCTGGTCCGCGGCCCGGGTGACGAGAATGCTTCTGCCGAAGAGGGGACGGTTGTCGAACCAGCGGAGCTTTTCCCGCAGGCGCACCACCTCGCCCACCACGGTGATGGCCGGTGCCCGAAAACCGGTCCGCCGGGCCTGCTCGGCGATGTCGGCGAGGGTGCCGGTGAGGACTTCCTGCTCGGGCCGGGTTCCCCAGCGGATGAGGGCAACGGGGGTTTCCGGCGGCCGGCCGTGGGCCATGAGGTTTTCGGTGATCTGGGGGAGGTTCTTGATCCCCATGTAGAAGACCACGGTGCCGCTTCCCAGGGAGAGCCCCTCCCAGTCGATCTGGGAGATCTCCTTGTCGTGCCCCTCGTGGCCGGTGACGAAGGCGACGGAGGTGGTCACCCCCCGGTGGGTGAGGGGGATGCCGGCGTAGGCAGTGGCGCCGATCCCGGCCGTCACCCCGGGAACGATCTCGAAGGGAATCCCCGCCGCCACGAGGGCCTCGCACTCCTCACCCCCCCGGCCGAAGACAAAGGAGTCGCCCCCCTTGAGCCGGGCCACCACGTTCCCCGCCAGGGCCTTTTCCACCAGCAGCGCGTTGATCTGCCACTGCTCGCGGTTGTGGAGCCCGCCGACCTTGCCGGCGTAGATCAGCTCGGCGTCGGGCCGGGCGAAGCGGAGGAGGTCATCGTTGGCCAGGTAGTCGTAGATGACCACGTCGGCAAGCCCCAGGCACTCCTTTCCCCTGACCGTGATGAGGCCCGGGGCGCCGGGGCCGGCGCCGATGAGGTAGACAAGACTATTTGGGTGGGATGTATGGGACATGGGGTCAAGCTAAACGGGGATTTCCTTCTCCCGCGCCACTTCCCGCTGGTAGACCTCGGCGAGGATCTCGTGGGCGCCGTCGGCGAGGAGCTTTTCCGCCAGGGCGATGCCGAGCTTCTCGCAGTCGGTTACCGGCCCGGAGATGGAGTCCTTCACGGAGCGCGTTCCGTCCACCGAGGCGACGAAGCCGGTGAGGGAGAGGGTGTCGCCGGAAACCTGGCCGTGGGCGGCGATGGGGACCTGGCACCCCCCTTCGCAACGCCACAGGAGCGCCCGCTCGGCCCGGACCGCGTGGGCGGTATCGGGGTGGTTGAAGAAGGCGATGGTCTCTTTTATCGTTTCGTCATCCAGGCGGCACTCGATGCCGAGAGCCCCCTGGCCGATGGCCGGGAGCGACAGTTCCACCGGCAGGTACTCGGACACCTGGTCAGTGAAGCCGAGGCGCTTCAGTCCGGCGGCGGCCAGGATGACGGCGTCCAGGTTCTCTTCGGTGAGCTTGCGGATGCGGGTCTCCACGTTGCCGCGGATGACCACCATCTGGAGGTCGGGGCGGACCTTGAGGAGCTGGGCCTGGCGGCGCAGGGCCGACGTGCCGATCCGGGCCCCCTGGGGAAGGTCGGCGAATGTCACGCCGCGGGAGATGACCGCGTCGCGGGGGTCCTCCCGCTCGGTGATGCAGTAGAGGCCGAGCCCCTCGGGAAACTCCGTCGGCACGTCCTTCATGCTGTGGACCGCGATGTCGATCTCGCCCCGGAGCATCGCCTCCTCGATTTCCTTCACGAAGAGCCCTTTCCCCCCCACCTGGGCCAGGGGGACGTCGAGGATCTTGTCACCCATGGTCTTGATCTTGACGAGCTCCACCGCCATGCCGGGGTAGCGCTTTTCCAGCTCACTCTTCACCCAGTTGGCCTGCCAGAGGGCGAGCTGGCTCGCGCGGGTTCCTATTCTCAGCTGCTTCGGTGCCATTGCAGTCTCCTTTATGTATCGTATTCCCTTTGGTTGCCTTATTCTTCCAGCTCTCCCAGTTCCTCTGCCTCGGACCCCCCGGTCTGGAGCTCGAAGAGGGTGCGGATGGCGTCGATGTAGAGGTCGGTCCTTCCTCCCTGGCCGGCCCGCTTGAGGGTGGCGGTGGGGGGGTGGAGGAGCTTGTTGACGATGGCGGCGGTGAGGGCTTCCAACCGCTTCGCCCCGTCAGGGGGAAGGTCCTTCCAGGCGGCCAGGGTCTTCTCGAGCTCGGCCTTCCTGGTCTCCTCAAATTTCGACCGGAGCGCCACGATGGTCGGCGTCACCTCCAGGTTCGAGAGCCACTTGTGGAACTGGCCGATCTCCTCGTCGATGATCGCTTCGGCCTTTTTCGCCTCCTCGGCCCGCTGCTGCAGGTTGGAGGCCACCACCCCCTGGAGGTCGTCCATGTCGTAGAGATAGACGTTCTCCACGTCGTTCACCTTGGGGTCGATGTCCCGGGGGACCGCGATGTCGATGAAGAACATGGGCTTCATCTTCCGGCGCCGGATCACCTCCTCCACATCCTTGGGCTTGATGATGAAGTGGGTGGCGCCGGTGGAGGTGAGGACGATGTCGGCCTTGTGGAGCTGGTCGAAGAGGTCCTCGAAGGGGACCGGCTTCCCCTCGAATTCCTCGGCCAGTTTCACGGCCCGCTCGTAGGTGCGGTTGGTGACCATGACCCCCCGCACCCCGTTGGTGATGAAATGCTTGGCCGCCAGTTCGCACATCTCGCCGGCGCCGATGAGCATGACCGTCTTGTCGGAGAGGTCGCCGAAGATCTTGCGGGCCAGTTCCACGGCGGCGAAGGAGACGGAGACGGCCGACGAGGCGATCTTGGTCTCGGTCCGCACCCGCTTGGCCACGGAGAAGGCCTTGTGGAGGAAGCGGTTGAGGATGATGCCGCTGGTCTTGTACTCGGCGGCGTAGCCGTAGGCGGTCTTGATCTGGCCCAGGATCTGGGGCTCTCCCACCACCATGGAGTCGAGGCTGGAGGCGACCCGGAAGACGTGGCGGATGGCCGCCTCGCCGTGGTGGGTGTAAAGGTGGGGTTCCAGGGTTTCGGCGGGAATCTGGTGGAAGTCGGCCAGAAAGCGCTTGATCCGTGCCATGCCGCCGGCGATGTCGCGGGTCGTGATGTAGATCTCTACCCGGTTGCAGGTGGAGACGATGACCGCCTCGGCAATGTCCTCCAGGGCCAGGAGCGCCTTCAGGGGCTTCTCCATCTGGGTGGGCGCGAAGGCTACTTTTTCCCGTATATCGACGGAGGCGGTCTTGTGAGACAGCCCCACAACCACAATGTTCATGCGATCCTCTGAGCTATTTGTAGCTGTGCAGCCCCGACATGAACAGGTTCACGCCGAGGAAGGTGAACAGGAGGACGAAGAAGCCGACAATGGCGAGAATGGCGGCCTTCTTCCCTCGCCAGCCAGTGGTGAGCCTGCCGTGGAGGAGTGCCGCATAGACGAACCAAGTGATGAGCGACCAGGTTTCCTTCGGGTCCCAGCTCCAGTAGGTTCCCCAGGCGGATTCCGCCCAGATGGCCCCCGAGATGATGGCGAAGGTCAGGAGTGGGAACCCGATGGTGAGGCAACGGTAGTTGATCTCGTCCAGCACGTCCAGGGAGGGGAGCTTCTGGTACATGGGGCCAAGCTTTTTGTTTTTCAGGAAGTACTGCTGGATCAGGTACATGATGGCGGCGCCGAAGGCCACGGTGAAGGCTGCGTAGCTCAGGAACGCCATGCTGGTATGCAGCATGAGCCACTTGCTCTTGAGAGCCGGATTCAGCGGCATGATGGCCGACGGGAAGCCGGTGGAGCCGGCCATGATCAGGAACGCCAGGGGGGTGACGAAGGAGCCGAGGATGACGATCCGGTACTTGCGCTCAAAGAGGAGGTAGAGCCCCACGATGGCAAGGCTGAAGAAGGAGAGGGACTCGTGGAGGTTGGTGATGGGGGTGTGTCCCGCCTCCAGGTAGCGGTCGACCGTGTAGGCGCAGTGGACCACAAACCCCGCCGTGAGGAGCCAGCGGGAAACCTTTCCGAGTATCTCCCGGGGCTTGACGAGATAGGCCAGGTAGGCAACGGTGGCTGCGAGGTAGACGGCCAGGGTCAGCGTGAAAAGCAGGGCGTTCATGAAGGGTCCTCGGTCCTCATCCCCAACGCGGCCAGGGTGAAGCCGGGGCCGGCGTGGGTCGTGAGGAGGCGGTCGATCGCTTCGTACTCCCCCCGCCGGATCAGGCCGGGGAGGTCAGCGTTGGCAAGGGTGCGTAAAATCGCCTTATTGTAGGTGCGGTTGCCGCGGGCAGTCAACAGCTTTTCACGGACCGCGCCGAGTATCGCCAGTGTTTCCGCGTATTCGGGGCCGAATCGTTCCGCCAGATCGTTGCGGATAATTCGGGCCAAGGCCGGGCTCTTCCCCCCCGTGGACACGGCGACGAGAAGATCTCCCCTGCGGAAGACGGCGGGGGTCGTGAAGCTCCCGCGCTCCGGCGCATCGGTGGTGTCCACAAGGATGCCGAGGGATTCCGCTTCCCGGGCCACGGCCCGGTTCACGGTCGGGTCGTCCGTTGCGGCAAAGGCCAGGAAGGCCCCTTCAAGATCTCCCGCCACGTATGGCCGGGTGTGACAGACGATCCGCCCCTCCATTCGGAGTCCCGCCAGGCCGGCGTCGAGGGCAGGGGCAATCACGGTGATCCGTGCCCCCGCTTCGAGCAGGAGGAGGCACTTGCGTGCGGCAACGGCGCCGCCGCCGACAATAACGGCCTGTCGGTCACGAACATTCAGGTTGACGGGGAAATGAGCCATGGGCCTCGGTGTTCCTGGGGGTAGCGCAACGGACTTGTGTGTACCAGATTTCGCGCAGATTGCCAAGGGCCGGGGGGAGGAATAGTCTTTTTCCTCCTTGATGTTTTGGGGAAGCTCGTCTATATTCTGAAAGTACAATTTGTCTGACAAGGAGGCTTCCATGGCCAGTGAAAAAGTGCTGACGTTCAACGATGATAACTTCGACGCCGATGTGCTCAAGGCGACTGTTCCGGTTCTTGTGGACTTCTGGGCCACCTGGTGCGCCCCGTGCAAGGCCATCGCCCCGGTCATCGACGCCATCGCCGATGAGTATGACGGCAAGGTGAAGGTCGGCAAGGTCAATGTGGACGACAACCCCGGCACTCCCGGCAAGTACGGCGTGCGCGGAATCCCGACCGTCATCCTGTTCAAGGACGGCAAGGTTGTCGACCAGGTCGTGGGGGCAGTCCCCAAGGCCCAGCTTGAGGCCCTCATCAAGAAGGCGCTCTAACGTACATCAGGAGTTGAGCCGTTTATGCGGATAGTTCGTGCATTAACCGCGTTCGTCGCGGCAGTCGGCCTCACAGCGGTGGTTGCCGCGCCGTCGTTTGCCATCCCCCAGAAGGGGCAGCCCGCCCCTCCCCTTAAGGTGGTGAGCACCTCGGGGCAGCAGATAAGTCTTGCCAATTACAAAGGGTATGTTCTCGTTATCGATTTCTTCGCCACCTGGTGCCCACCCTGCCGGGAGGCCATTCCGCACCTGAACGGCCTCAGCAGGAAGTACGGCAGGCAGGGGCTCCAGGTCCTGGGACTCTCTCTCGACGACGGCGATGAGGGGACGGTCAAGGACTTCATCGCCAGCAAGCGGATCGTCTATCCGGTGGCCCTTGCCGGCCAGGACGTTCAGACCGACTATGGTCTCCGGTCGCTCCCCACGGTGTATGTCATTGACAAAAAGGGAAACGTGGCCGACAAGTTCATGGGGGGATCGGACGAAACCCTCAAGACCATGGAAAACCTCATCAAGAAGCTTCTGGCCGAGAAGTAAGCCCGGTTCACAGCTGGTCGCCCGAAGGCGGCATCCCTATCCGGGGGTGCCGCCTTCGTCGTTTTCGTGGAGGGCGATCCAGATGCTCTCTGCCAGGGGGGGCGGGATCGACGGCGTGGCAGCCAGTTCCTCACGGCTCGCCTCCCGTATGTGTCTCAGGCTGCCAAATCGCCGCAGAAGCTCCCGGCGTCGCTTCGGGCCGATGCCCGGAATGGCGTCAAGGGTCGACCGGACGGTCTCCTTGCCCCTCAGCTTCTGGTGGTAGGTGATGGCAAAACGGTGGGCCTCGTCGCGGATCCTGGCCAGGAGCAGCAGGGGCGCACTGTTCTGGCGCAGTACCACCGGGTTTTTGCGGCCCGGGAGAAAAATCCGTTCGGTGCTCCGTGCCAGTTCATCCGCAGCCATGTCGCGCTCGACGCGGCTTTTGGCAAGGGAGGCGGCGTCGATTCCCTCCACGTGCAGATCCCGGAGAACAGCGATCAGGATGTTCAGTTGGCCGATGCCGCCGTCCACCACAATCAGGTCGGGGTGTGTGTCCTTTGCGGGGGTATCCCTGAACCGGCGGGAGAGTACTTCGTGCATCATGGCGAAATCGTCGGCTCCGGACACTGTTTTGATCCGGTAGTGACGGTAGCTCCCCTTGTCCGCTTTCCCGTCGAGAAACGAAACCCTGCTTCCCACCGCATAACTACCCTGGATGGTCGATATGTCATAGCACTCGATGCGTCGGGGGATGTTCCGCAGGTGGAGCCGCTCCTTCAATTCCGCCAGCACCGCCTCGGCCCCTTCCTCCCGTTTCCGCCTCTCCCTGAGAGCCGCCTCGGCGTTCTTCCCCGCGAGCCTGACAAGATCGGCCTTTGTGCCGCGCAGGGGGTGCGTGACGCTCATCCGCTTCCCCCGCCGTTCGGAGAGGAGTTCCTCCAGCGCCCCGCTGTCAGCGACGGGAAGCGGGGTGAATACCTGGTCGGGGATGAAGACCTCGCGGCTGTAGTAGTCGTTGAGAAAGGACGAGATAGCTTCGTCATCCTCCAGTTCCCAGGCCAGGTTGAAGCTTCGGCTGCCGATGAGCCGTCCTCCCCGGATGAAGAGGAGGGCCAGGGACAGGGCGCTCCCCTCCCGGTGCATGCCGAGGATGTCCGCATCCCCCCCCCCGGTCACCATTTTCTGCTTCTCCACCGTTACCTCGATGGCGTGGATGAGGTCCCGGAAACGGGCCGCTTCCTCGTAGCGCTGGTCCTCTGCCGCCGCGGCCATCCGTTCCCGGTAGATTTTCATCAAGTCCCGGTTCTTTCCTTCCAGGAAGAGGGCCGCCCCTTGGGCAAGGCCCTGGTACTCCTCAGTGGTGATGAGGCCGTGACATGGCGCCGAGCACTGCCTGAGCTGGTGGAAGAGGCAGGGGCGCCGGCGGCGCCGGCATGTCTCAAGGGGGTAGTGGCGGAGGGGGAAGAGCCTGTAGAGCTCCTTGAGGGCCTCGCGGGCCGAGGCGGCCGACGAGTAGGGGCCGAAATAGCGGGCGCCGTCCCGCAGTACCTTGCGGATGATGGTAAGGCGGGGGAATTCCTCACCCATGTCCATGCGGAGGGAAAAGTAGGTCTTGTCGTCCCGAAGATCCAGGTTGTAGCGGGGGCGATGCTTCTTGATGAGGGTGTTCTCGAGGATGAGGGCCTCTTTTTCCGTGTCGGTGACAATGACCTCCACGTTCGCAACCCGGGCCACGAGAAACCGGATGTGATAGCGGGATTCTCCGGCCGCGCCGAAATAGGAGCGAACCCGTTTCCTGAGGCTCTTGGCCTTTCCCGCATAGAGGATTGTGCCGTCAGAGCCCTTCATGAGGTAGACGCCGGGGGAGTCGGGGAGGGTGTCCAGTCGAGACTTGTCAAACATGGTGCCAGTATAGCGTTTGCCTGCTCCGTTGGAAAGGGGGTGCCGACAGCTTCGGCGTCCCCTAGCAACACCCGTTCCGTACGGCCGTTTTTCGCGTAGTTACAGGGCCTCGCGCCGGCATTCTTCGTTGACAAGCAGGTGTTATGATGCTATGTAACTGAAGCTAATTACTTTAATTCTTCCGCCCCTACGATGGGAAAGGTCAAGCCCGTGGATTTTATGAAATATTTCCGCACTGCCGCTTTCCGGTGCCTGACCGGATGTCTCATAATCGCGTCGCTCCTTTCCACCCCAGCCTATGCCGTCAATTCTGAAGATTCCCAGATCTTCATCGCCGGTTTCAACGCCTACCAGAAAAAAGACTACCAGACTGCCATCGAGCGGATGAAGTCGGTTCTTGAGAAATATCCCGACACGCCATTGCGTGACATGGCCATCTTCTGGCTTGCCCGGGCCAACTTCAAGGCGGGTTTCGAGCGGGACGCAGCCCGGTACATGTCCCAGTTCATGAAGGAGTATCCCGACAGTCCCCTCAAGGGAACCGTTGAGGATGATCTTCTCGGTCTCGTGGCCCGTTTCGACAAGGGAGAACAGCTTCCCACCGTGGCGAAGCGTCCTGTGACCGAGGCGGTGGCCGCCGCGCCGGCACCGGACCGGAAGGCTCTTGCGGACAAGACCGCCGCGGCTAAGCAGGCCGCGGAGCAGGCGGCACGTAGTGTGACCGACGCCGAGCGCATCGCGGCCCAAAAGGTGGCTGCCGAAAAAGTCGCTGCCGAACGGGCGGCTGCCGAAAAAATCGCTGCGGAGCGTGCGGCGGCGGAGAAGTCCGCGGCGGAACGGGTTGCCGCCGAGCGTCTGGCAGCGGAAAAGCTGGCACGGGAGAAGGCCGAGGCCGAACGCGTGGCGACCGAGAAGGCGGCCCGGGAGAAGGCGGAAGCCCAGCGTCTTGCCCTCGAGAAGGCCGCGGCCGAAAAAGCTGCGGCTGAACGTGCCGCGGCCGAAAAAGCAGCTTCGGTGCGGGCTGCTGCAGAAAAGGCTGCCGCTGAGCGGGCTGCTGCCGAGCGTCTGGCAGCGGAGAAGCTCGCACGGGAAAAAACCGAGGCGGAGCGTCTGGCTGCGCTGAAAGCCGCCGACGAAAAAACAGCTGCCGAACGTCTGGTTGCGGAGAAAGCCGCTGCCGAGCGCCTGGCCGCGGAGAAGAGTGCGCGGGAGACAGCTGCTGCTGAACAGGCCGCACGGGAGAAGGCTGAAGCTGAGAAACTGGCCGCCGACCGTATCGCTGCCGAGAAGGTGGCCGCTGAAAAGGCCGCCGCAGAGTTGCGGCTTGCCGAGCAGGCCGCCCGGGAGAAGGCTGAGGCCGGTCGCCTCGCAGCCGAGCAGGCCACGAGGGAGCGTGCTGCCGCGGAAAAAATGTCCGCCGAGAAGGCGGAAGACGGCAAGCGTGCGGCACTCAGGGAAAAGGCCATCGCCGAATACAAGTCGCTCATCGATCGGTTCCCGGGAACGAGGGCCGCAGCCTCGGCGGTGGACAAGCTGAAGGCCCTTGGCATCGTCTACCCGGTTCCGGGAGCCGCGGTTGCTGCGGTCCTGCCGGCGCCCGCCGAGAAAAACGCCCAGGTGCTCTCCCTGGAGGTGGGCCAGTTTGCCGAGGCAGACCTGACCGTCATTTCCGCGGCCCAGAGTCTGGAAGCCGGGAAGCGGCACGACATTCCCTTCGAGGTGGTCAACAGGGGGAACGGTACCGACAGCTTCTATCTCGAATCGGGCTTTCCGGCCGAGTTCGGTGCCCAGTTCGCCGATGCCGCCAGGAAGGAGATGCCGATCAACCTGACCCCCTCCCTCGCGCCGGATGAGCGGTTCAGGGGCGTCATTTCCATTACGGTGCCGCGCGAATGCATCGACGGCCAGAAGATCATCTATCCCATCAAGATCGCTTCGCGGCTCGACCGTGATGCCACCCAGGCGCGGGACATCATGCTTGCCGCTTCGGCGCCGCTCCTGCGCGCCGTGGTCAAGACCGACAAAGGTCAGATCCTTCCGGGCGAAAAGGTTTCCTATCGGGTGGCGCTCTTGAACATCGGTACCGCCACCGCCCAGGACGTGAGCCTGCGACTCAACTACCCCCCCCAGTATGAGCCGGTGAGCCCGGTGGAAACGGGCTTCAAGCAGGAGATGAAGGCGGCTCTGGTTCTGGACGGCCTCCGTCTCGCCTCGGGCGAGAGCAGGGAGTTCGAGGTGGCCTTCCAGTTGAAGGAAGAGGCCATCGCCCAGCAGGAACTCTTCCTGCGGGCCGATGTGGTCAACACCGAGCTTCAGACCCGGGATTCATTCATCTCGGCGGCATCCTTCGTGAAACCGGTGAGCGGTGTCGCCGTGAGGACCAACAGCGACAGGCTGGTCGTCATTCCCGGCCAGTCCATTGCCGTTCCCCTCATCGTCACCAACACCGGCAACGTGCGGGAGGATTTCCTCATCAAGCCGCAACTTCCGCCCAACGTGATCTACACCTTTTACCAGGACCTGAACCGCGACGGCATCCGCCAGGCGAACGAGCCGATCATCAACCACGTGGGGCCGCTGGCGCCGAAGGAGGAGTCCTACGTGATCCTCGATCTTGCCACGCCTGCCACCGAGGCCGATGGGGCCGGCGTTGCCGTAACAATGGCCTTCGAACCCGAGAGCGACAAGGCCAAAAGCACCGTTGCGAACCTGCGGCTCGTCTACTCGCGGCCGGTGGTCGAGCTGGCCATGAGCGGCAAGGGGGGACGGCTCAAGCCGGGAGAGGTTTCCTCCTTCGAGCTCAATTTCACCAACCACGGCTCAAGCATGGCGAAGGCGGTGGAGTTGCAGAGCGTTCTACCAGCCGACCTGGAACTGGTTGCTTCCGATCCTTCCTTCGGCCGCGGGGCAAGCGGCGATTACCTCTGGAGGTTCGACGAACTGGGGGCAGGCGAGAAACGGATCATCAAGGTGACCTTCCGGGTCAAGGCGGGAACTGCGGTCGGCAGAAACATTCAGGTGAAGAACGTCCTGAAGTACCAGGACCAACTCGGGAACAGGTACTGATATGAACGGCACCCTCAGGCTTGTCGCGACGTCCCTTGTGCTCTCCCTCGCTTCGCTGGCCCCCGCCGACGGCGCGGAGTACCTCCGTTACGCCCCCCAGCCGTCGGACGGCAAGCCCCTGGCGGGCCCTGATGAGGGAGTTCTTGTCAAGCGCATCACGATCGAGAAGGGTGATACCCTCTATGCCCTGTCACGCAAGTACAGTGGCAAGGGGACCTACTTTTCCCAGATACTTCTCTTCAACGAGATTGCGAATCCCAACCTGATCTACGCAGGCAACCGGCTTCTGGTTCCGCTGCCGCCTGGTCGCGGGGAGGGAGTGGCGCCATCGCCCCGGCGCGCCAAGCGTGCGGTGAAGGGGAAGAGCGAACGTGGACACCAGGCGGTGACCTCCAAGGTGCGGAAGGCTCCCAAGGAGTCGAAGCA
The DNA here is from genome assembly GCF_030834625.1 of Geobacter sp. Classification (NCBI taxonomy): domain Bacteria; kingdom Pseudomonadati; phylum Thermodesulfobacteriota; class Desulfuromonadia; order Geobacterales; family Geobacteraceae; genus Geobacter; species Geobacter sp. The sequence continues at coordinate 160,887 of NZ_JAUQXO010000075.1, read as the reverse complement.
GGAGGCCAAGGTACCGGCTACGGCTCCCCGGGTTGCCCTGCCACCGAAGGTGTCCGACGCGCCGGCTCCGAAGACGGTTTCTCCCCCCCCCGCCCCCCGGAAGGGCGAAGAGAACGAGCAGACCCTCTTCGCGAAGGGGGTGAGCGCCTACAAATTGGGCCAGTACCAGCAGTCGCTCGATGCGTTTGACCGGTTCCTGGCCCGTTACCCTGCCTCTCCCCTCGTGCCCGATGCAACCCTCTATCGGGCCGATGCCCTCCTGAAGCTGGCGGAACAGTAGGGGACTTTTTCACTTCCTCAATGCTCGCGGAAGCTTGATGTGTTGCTCCGGAGCACGCGTTCGCCAGAATCATCTATCCCCGAACCTTCTGCACGTTTCGGTTCGTTGATCTTTCGGCAACGTCTCCCAATAAAGCTCACAATCCCACCACAGATCGTCCGTTTCTTTTCTCACACTGTCGCGAGTTCGCCTCTCCACCCTGTTCCCCTTACTTTTTGGCAGTCGGTTCCCATCGCAGAAGCTCCGCAAACACCGGATCGAAAGGCCGCGAGGTGATCAGGAAACGACCGGTAGAAGTCTCGCGGCGGGTCACCTTGAAGCCGGTGATCGCAATCCGGTAGCGCCCGTAGTCCAGTTCGTGGCGCCCGAAAGTGTGGGGGTAGTTGAGCTCCGTCAGCAGACGCGCTGTCACGGCGTCGAAGTCGTCATTATCCTGGGGCTGGACGACTCCGTATCCTTGGACCTGAAGGAGCCTGAAAAGGGTGTAGTTGTAAGGGTCGTTACCGGTGCAGTTGAGGATGAAGCGCTTCCCCCCTGCCTCAAAGTATCCTTCAACTCTGATACTGAAGCGGTTTTCCGAGCCGTCCCCCATGGCCCCGGAAACGATCCGGTTGCGTTCGAGCTTCAGGGAGAGGGAGTCCAAGAGGGACATTGCCATGTCGCAGGGGGTGGAGGAAGGGATTGCACGCAGGTCATAACCGGGCTCCACGAACGTATCTCGTGAGCCACGGCAGAACTGGGCCACCTGATACCCTTTCCTGCCGAGGTAGTCGCTGAGGGAAGCCGGGAGGCAAGGGCTATGCTCATCGACGAAGAGCAGGACGTTTTCGGGGCCTCGCCCGTTCGCCGGGAGCCGCACGACGCGAAAGTCGGCGCGGATGGTCAGTAAGGGGTCCGCTCCGAAGTCGACAGCAACGTTCTCCTCTACCCGGGCAAATTCGGCGGTTTTCATGAGGGTGGAGAAGAATGCCTTGAGACCATCCTTGCCCCGAGCAACGATGCGCACATCGGGGTATTTCTGGGACAGTTGGCTCCGAAGCTGGGGTGTGAGGGTGTCCCGAAGATCGACGAGAATTCGGCCACCATCGGCAGCCAGGAGGAGCGGGTTGTCGGCCGGATCGAGAACCCTGCCGTTGACCGTCAGGGGCTCGATCAGTTCCTGACCGGGGACGAGCTCTTCCCAGAGGCGGATGAGCGCCGCGGAGAAGGATGACTCGGCGGCCGACGGCATGGTTTTCTGAACGGTTTCAGTCTCCCGGGTCGTCTCACCGACCGGAGGAGTCGGCGGAAGTGCCCCAACAGTCTGCTCTGCTGTGTCGCGCCGCTGGGGCTCCCGCGGTTCGGGGGGGACGGACAGGGTGGGGATAGGCGCAGGAGCTGACGACGGAGCTGGGGGGATGATAAGGGGCGGGGTCTCATCCGGTGCCGGTTCAGAAGTCTGTGCAGGAGTCGCTTTGGCGGCCGCCGCAGCCGTTGGTGCCCGGCGGGGGAGCGGAATGAGGATGGTTTGTCCCACGACGAGGCGCTTGGCGCTCGGCAGTTTGTTGAGCCGCTGGATCTCCGGGATGAGCGCCTCTGCCCTGGCGTTGCTGAGCCCGAAGTCGCGGATGAGGATCTTGAAGAGGAAGTCGCCCGGCTTCACGGTGTAGCGGGTGTAGTCGCCGGATGATTCGGGACCAGGGTCGGTCGGCGCTGTTGTGACTTTTGGGGTACTCTCCTTCCGGGTGGGTCGAACGGCTTGGCGGCGCGGTTTCGGAGCAGGTTTCGTCGCCTCCAGATCCTTCAGGTCGAGCTCGAAGGACGGGGGGGCCGCCAGCGCGGACCCCCCGTGCAGCGGGCCAAGGAGGCCCCAGAGTGCAACAGCTGCACACAAGCTCGTGTAGGTGCGTTGTTTCATGATAGTGTCCGTATCCTTGGCAAGGAATGATCAGTTGAAGTGAACGACGAAGGCTCTGATGGCGCCGTTGGGTACCGTCCGGTAGATGACGAGCCGGACGCCGCCGTTTACCTTCCCCTTTTCGACCCGGAATTTCCCCTGGGTTTCCTTGGCCTCCAGGGTGAACTCCCGTGTCTTGGCCATCTGGCTGAGGGCGCCGCGGAAGAAGGTTTCGGGTATGCCGACGCCGCTGCGGTCGATGGCCTGAACGGCCCGAATCCCGGCGCCGTCGCGGTAGACCTTGAACTCGGTGCGGGCGCCCCGGTAGCGCTCCCAGCCAGGGTGCGACTTTCCGTAATCCCGGTCGTGTCCCTCCCGCGGGATGAAGGGGGGGAGCTGGGCGAGCCCTCCTCCTGCCCCGGCCGGAGTCTGAGGGGGATCGGCGGCAGGGATGGGCTGCTGTGCTGTGGGCGGCGTCGCCGGGAGGGCCGGCGGTGTTGCCGCCGGCGCGGCAGCCGGGAGAGGCTGCTTCGTTGTCGCGACAGCCGCGGAAGGTGCCGCGCTTTTTTCGGGCGATTGCGCCACGACCGGTGCCACGGGCTTCATGGGCTTTTGGGGGGACGGCGCAGTGGGAGACAACTGCAGGACGGCCACTCCGACCGCAACAACAGCGGCAGTGGCGATCCCGATCCAGATGAGCGGTGAGCGGGGCTTTGCCTCTCTCCTCCCGACCTGCCGGCGTTCTCGGGCCCGGGGGCGTTCGGCTGCGGTGGCGCTCGTGAGGGAAACCGTGTCCTCCAGTTCAGCCAGGGGTACCGGTTCGGCTGACTGCTCGATGACGGCCTTGAGTTTTTGGTCGAAGGGAGTTTCAGGAAGCGGCGGCACGGATGAAGGGCCATGGGCGCCATCGTCGGGCTCACTGCTCACCGATGCCGGCCTGGGCTGGTCTGCCTGCTGCTCAGCTATGGGGGGGAGAACGCCGGCAGGCGGTACGGGAGAGTTCGGCTGTTCACCGGCAGTGGGGAAGCCCTCTTGTTCTTCGGTCTGGACGAGGGGAGGCTCCTTGTCGACAGCCGGCGGCGACGGGGCTTCGGAGATAATGCCGATGATGGCCGCCGTCAGTTCTTCATCGGTGCGGGTGATATCGAGGCAGATGTCCAGGGGATCCTGGCCCGCCACCTGCTTGCCGGCCTCGCCAAAGAGGACCACCCGGGGCCTCATCCCTTCCACCTGGCCGATGAGGTGCCGGGCGATGATTTCTCCCGATAGCCCCGAGAGGTGGTTTTGAACGAAGAGCATGTCGGGCGGATCTTCAGCGATGTCCTGACTTCCCTGGCGGAGGGAGCGGGAGACCCTGAACCGAATCTGGGGGTAATCCCGGACAAAGTCGAAGAGCTTTTCGAGCCGGTCCTGGTCGGCAATGAGAAGTATGGTTACCACGTGTACCCCGTGTGCCGGAAAAGTAATCAGTATTCTATGTGACGGTCAATTGAGAATCAAGAACGAATAGAGTGCCTTGTATGCAAAATTGTTGCCGTGCCGCTATGCCCTTGTCGGCGCGGGATCGCAGGCGGTGAGCCGGTGTGCCGGAACTGCCTCCCTGCCACCACCTGCGCGGGGGGCGTTAGCACTCCATGACCGCTTTCCGGAACTCTTCGATCCCCATCTGCTCCACGATCCGCCCCAGCCGCTGCTCGCTGCCACACCCTTTGTAGTAGGCAACGATCCGCCCAACAACTGCCAGAACCTCATCATCATCCGGCGCGGTTTCGGTGAGCAGGTCGCCGATGCGCGGCCGGGCCCCGGCGTTCCCCCCCACGTATATCCGCCACCCCTTCGGCGTTCCCACTACCCCGATGTCTTTCACCATCGTCTCAGCGCAGTTGAGCATGCATCCCGAAATCCCCATCTTCATCTTGTTGGGAAGTTCCATGGCGTGGTAGAGGGTGTCTATCTTCAGTCCCAGAGTCACGGAATCCTGCACCCCCCGCTTGCACCAGGTGGTGCCGGGGCAGATCTTCACGCTCCGGACGCAGAGGCCGATGGCCGCCCCCGGCTGCTGGTCCAGGTCGCTCCAGATGGCGTCCAGGTCCTCTTCTTTCACCCCCATGAGGGCGATGCGCTGGGCAGAGGTGAGCTTCAGTTCCTTGACGCCGTAGCGGTCGGCCACGTCGCAGATCTTACGGAGAGTGACGGTGTCAGTGATGCCGCCGGGGATGTGGGGGGCGATGGCGTAGGTCTCCCGGTCCCGCTGGAGGATCGCCCCCTTTTCGAGGATGTCTTTCTTCATTGGTTGCTCCCGGAATGGAAAATGAGTCTTTCTTTAGCACAGTTCCGGGGGGAACGGAAGGGAATCGGCGGCTACTCCTCGGCCCGGGCCATGTCCTCTTCGATGGTGCGGCAACAGAGGAAGGCGAAGAGGGCCGCGGCGAGTATGGCGACGGGGGTGGAAAGGAGGGCGGCGCGGAGCCCCCAGAGGTCCGAGAGCCGGCCGAGGATGGTGGGAGATACGGCATCCCCCAGGGCGTGGATGAAGAAGATGTTCACGGCGAAGGCCATGGCGCGGATGGTCGGACGGGTGACGTTGACGATGACCGTGTTGAGGGGGCCGGTGTTGAGGAAGAGGAAGAACTCGGCCAGGAACATGGCCCCCAGGCAGTGGGGAAGGGAAGGAGTCAGGATGGCGTAGGCCGCGGCCGGGGTCCCCAGGAGGAACCCCCAGCCGGAGACGAGGAGATACCCCTTGGGGGTGCGGCGCTGGAGCCGGTCGCCGAGCCATCCCCCCGCCAGGGTGCCGCAGATGCCGGTCACCACGGTGAGCCCGCCGAACAGGGTGTTGCCGGTGGCGACACTGAGGCCGTGCTCCCGGTAGAGGAAGGTGGGTATCCACTGGGCGAGCCCCCCTATGGCGAAGGTCATGGCAGCCATGGCGAGGGTGTTGGCGATATAGGAGCGATTCCGGAACAGTGAGCGGTAGCTGCCGTGCCCGGGGGCACCGTTCTGTTCCGGCGTTGCGTCGGGGTTCCGGGGGGGAGGGCGGATCAGCCAGACCGGCAGGACGAGCAGCAGCCCCGGCAGGCCCACCATCAGGAACGCGGCATGCCATCCCCACTGCTGGCCGATGACTCCGCCCAGGAGATAGCCGAGGGCGCTCCCCACCGGGATCGCCAGGTAGAAGAGGGAGAGGGTGCGCCCCCGGCGCTCCCGGTCGAAGAATTCGGTCAGAAGTCCGGGAGAGACGGTGCCGAAGCTCGCCTCGCCGACCCCGACGGTGGTGCGGGCGGCGAGCAGCATCGGGTAGGTGGGTGCAAAGCCCGCGGCGGCGGTGGCAACACTCCAGAGGGCAAGGCCACCTGCGGCGAGACGGGTCCGGCTCCAGCGGTCGCCAATCCACCCGAAGAGGGGGGCGGAGACCATGTAGGTGACCATGAAGGCACTCCCCAGGAGCCCCAGGGCCGTGTCGGAGAGGGCAAAGTCCTTCTGGATGAGGGGAAAGACGGCGTAGAGGACCTGGCGGTCGATGTAGTTGAGGAGGTTGACCCCCAGGAGCAGGGCCAGGACATAGCGCGCGTAGGGGGAGGATTTCGGAGGGGGCGTCGGCGAGAGCTCGTGCATTGGCTGGTCTCTGTTCCCTTACCGTGGACTGCTTTCGGCAATGAAGCGTTTCACCTGGTCGGCGGCGTCGGCGGCGATGCCGATGAATTCGACGCCGAATCCCTCGGGGAGGGCCGGCTTGATCCGTCGGTGTCCCTGATTTATCCACGCTACCCGGGCGTCGGTCTCGATAAGGTCGCTGCCGGGGAGAAAGAAGCCCAGCCGGATCCGGTCCTCCATCCCCACGTCGCATCGGGACACCACATAGACACCACAGAAGCTGATGTCCTCGATGGAGCCGTGATGGCTTGCGCTTCCCCTGCGGAATACGGCCAGGGAACCACACCTGATCCGCGGATGACGCCGCTCCACCTCGGGAATGAAGCGGCGGCCGGTCTCGAGGAACTCCCGGCGGTCGAAGGGTTTTGTGATGATTCCGTCGCATCCGGCCGTCAGGCATTGCTCCCGGTCCCTCTCCTTCCCCTCCTGAACGGACATCACCACTGGGATGGTGCGCAGGTCCTTGTCACCCTTGAGGAGGGCACAGCAGGCGGCGCCGTCCATCTCCGGCATGCGGCAGTCCAGGTAGATCAGGTCGGGACGGTGCTCCCGGGCAATCCTCAGGGCCTCCTCTCCCCCCGTGGCGGTGAGGACCGCGACCTGCGAGCCCTTCAGGAAATCTCGCTGCACGGAGAGGAAAAACCGTTCGTCGTCGACGAGAAGTATCGTTGGTGTCTTCATGGCGTTCTCCGGCATCTCAGGGGTGGAGCTCCAGGTGCCGCTCCTCCAGATTTTTTATCCGGTCACGGAGCTCGGCCGCCTTCTCGAACTCCAGGTTCTTGGCGAAGGCGAGCATCTCCTTGCGCAGCTTTTTGACCAGCTTGGGTATCTCATCGGCAGGAACGTACTTTTCTTGAGGCTCGGCCGCCAGCGGAATCGTGTAGTAGTCCCGTTCCTCGATGGATTCGAGGATGGTGCGGAGCCCCTTCTTCACCGTCTGGGGGGTGATGCCGTGCTCGGTGTTGAAGGCCTCCTGGATCGCCCGGCGCCGAGAGGTCTCGTCAATGCACGCCCGCATGGATCCGGTCACGGTGTCGGCGTACATGATGACCCGTCCCTTCACGTTGCGGGCGGCCCGGCCGCAGGTCTGGATCAGGGAGCGGGCCGAGCGGAGGAACCCCTCCTTGTCGGCGTCGAGGATCGCAACGAGCGAAACCTCGGGGATGTCGAGCCCTTCCCTGAGGAGGTTGATACCGACGAGCACGTCGAACTCGCCGAGGCGCAGATCCCGGATGATCTGCATCCGCTGGATGGTGTCGATGTCCGAGTGGAGGTATTTCACCCGCACCCCCAGGTCCCGGTAGTAGTCGGTGAGCTCCTCGGCCATCCGCTTGGTGAGGGTGGTGACCAGCACCCGTTCGCCCCTGGCCGTGGTCTCCCGCACCTCGTGGAGGAGGTCGTCCACCTGCCCCGATGCGGGCCGAACCTCGATGACAGGGTCCAGGAGGCCGGTGGGGCGGATCACCTGCTCCACCACCACGCCGCCGGCCTGCTGCAGCTCGTGGTCGGCGGGGGTGGCGGAGACGTAGACCGTCTGGTTGAGCCGCGCGGTGAACTCCTGGAAGGTGAGGGGACGGTTGTCCAGGGCCGAGGGGAGGCGGAAGCCGTAGTTCACCAGGGTCTCCTTGCGGCTGCGGTCTCCCCGGTACATCCCTCCCACCTGGGAGACGGTGATGTGGGACTCGTCCACGAAGAGGAGGAAATCCTTCGGGAAGTAGTCGATGAGGGTGTAGGGGGGCTCCCCCGGCGCCCGGCCATCGAAGTGACGGGAGTAGTTCTCGATCCCCTGGCAGAACCCCATCTCCTCCATCATCTCCAGGTCGAACATGGTCCGCTGCTCGATCCGCTGGGCCTCCACGAGCATGTTCTGTTCCCGGAACCACTGGATACGTTCCCGCAGGGCCACCCGGATCTCCTCGATGGCCCGCTCCAGGGTCTCGCGAGTTGCCACGTAGTGGGAGGCGGGGTAGATGGCGCACTTTGTGAGCCGCTGGTGCGCCACTCCCCGCAGGGGGTCGATCTCGCTGATGGCGTCCACCGTGTCGCCGAAAAATTCGATCCGCAGCGCCTTCTCGTCCTCGTGGGCCGGGAAGATCTCCACGATATCCCCCCGCACCCGGAAGGTCCCCCGGTGGAAGTCCACGTCGTTGCGCTCGTACTGGATCTCCACGAGTTTTCGGAGGAGAGCGTCGCGGCCGTACTCCTCCCCCTGGTGGAAGAAGATGTGCATCGCCTGGTACTCGGCCGGGGAGCCGATGCCGTAGATGCACGACACCGACGCGACGATGATCACGTCGCGCCGCGTCAGGAGGCTGCGGGTGGCTGCGTGGCGCAGCTTGTCGATCTCGTCGTTGATGGAGGAGTCCTTCTCGATGAAGGTGTCGGTGGTGGGGAGGTAGGCCTCGGGCTGGTAGTAGTCGTAGTAGGAGACGAAGTACTCCACGGCGTTATGGGGGAACAACTCCTTGAATTCACCGTAGAGCTGGGCCGCCAGGGTCTTGTTGGGGGCCAGGACCAGGGCCGGGCGGTTGGTGGCGGCGATGACGTTCGCCATGGTGAAGGTCTTCCCTGAGCCAGTGACGCCCAGGAGGACCTGGTGCCGGTCCCCCCGCAGGATTCCCTCGCTCAGTTCCTCGATGGCCCTTGGCTGGTCTCCCCGGGGGATATAGTCACTCTCCAGTCTGAAACGCTCCATGGGCGGCATGGTAGCACGTTCGGCGAGTGATTTCATCCGGTTATAACGGTGAATCAAGTGTAAAAAATGCCCCCTGAAGGGGGCGGGCTTTATTTTGCGGATGCAGTGAGTTTGGGGGTGAGGTTCAGGGTGAGCCAGTAGGTTCCGATGAGGCGGAGCGCCTCGCTCAGCTGGTTGAAGTCGACCGGTTTGCGGATGTAGCTGTTGGCGCCCAGGGTGTGGCACTCCAGGATGTCCTGCTCCTCGTTGGAGGAGGTGAAGACTACCACCGGGAGAAGCCGGGTCCGTTCGTCGCTCCTGATCCGGCGAAGAACCTCGAGCCCGTCAATCTTGGGGAGCTTCAGGTCAAGAAGTACCAGGCTGGGCATGGCGTCCGTGGCGCGTCCCACGTGGGCTCCGGTGCTGAAGAGGAAATCGAGGGCTTCGACCCCGTCCCGTGCCACGGTGATCTCGGAGGCGGTGTTGTGCCTGCGGAGGGCGCGGAGTGTCAGTGCTTCGTCATCGGGGTTGTCTTCAACGAGGAGAATGTGTCTGTTGGTCATGGGAGGCCCTTGCACATGGATGTTGTCGACATAGTAACATTACCATACCACGGAGGGAAAATAGTTAAAGGGTATAAATTAAATATTCGGCTGTTTCCTGGAACGGCACAGCAACAAATTATATCGGCAGACAGTGTTAAAATACAGGAAAAAACCGAGGGGAGCCGCAGGCTTCGGGCAGGGGTCGGATGGCGAGGTAGGGCTTGATTTTTGGAATGCCAGATGCAATACTCACTCATATCATTCATAGCAGAAGGAGACTCAGTATGTTCGGATTCGGCATGCCTGAACTTATAGTAATTCTTGTCATCGTCCTGGTGGTCTTCGGCGCCGGCAGGCTTCCGGAGATCGGCGCTGCCCTCGGCAAGAGCATCAGGAACTTCAAACGGTCATCGGAAGGCAAGGAAGAAATCGAGATAAAGCCTGAAAAAAAGGACGAATCCTCGAAGTAGGGGCGAAGAAGCCCGATGCACGAAGGGCCGGCGGATGCCGGCCCTTCGTTTTTTGCCCGTTCGGAATGGGGAGGTGGGTGTCGGGAACGGCCCTCAGCTAGTGGCCCTTCTTGATTTTCTTGGCCTTGGAGGGCGATTTCTTCGACGATTTTCGTGATGCCTTTTTCGTGGCCTTCTTCGAAGACTTCTTCTTCGATGATTTCGACTTCTTTGCCTCTTTCGCCGCTTTCCCTTTGCGGCTTTTCTTGCTGAACCGGGAAGGCTCGGGGGAGAGTTCCTCTTTGATGTTGCTCAGGAGGACGGCGGTTTCCTCCATCCCCGGATCGGCTTTCTTGGCTGCTTCCAGGGCTTCCTTCGCTTCGGGGATCTTTCCCATTTTCAGGTAGATCCGTCCCAGGGCGTTGAGGCTCTTGGCGTGGTCTCCCTTAAGTTCCACAGCTTTCTTGTACCGTTCCTCGGCGGCGTTGTAGTCCTTCTTGAACTCGTAGATGAGCCCAAGCTTGTAATGGCTCGCCGGGTCGTTGGGGGCGAGTTCGACCCCCTCCTTCAGCAGGGTGATCAACTCGTCGTATTTCTTGGACTTCACGTAGAGGGCCGTGAGGACGTTGCGGGCCTCCGGGTCGTCCTTCTTGATCCGGAGGATCTCCCGGTACTGCTTCTCGGCCTCGTCGTTCTGGTTGCTCTTGCGGTAGAGGGTTGCCAGCTCGCGGCGGGCCTCCAGGTTGTCGGGGTCGATCCTTATGGCCTCCTGGTAGGATGCGATGGCCTCCTTGGGGTTCTTTGCGCTCAGGAGGGCCCGGGCGAGCTTCAGGTGGAGCAGCGGATTGCTTTCACCCTTCTTGAGGAGTTCCCGGTACTGTTCGATGGCCTGGGGGTAGCTGCCGCGAAGCGTGTAGATGTCTGCCAACCGCCGGCGGGCGTCGCCGTTGTCGGGAGAAGTGTGGATGGCCTGCTTGTACTCGACCACCGCCTCGTCGATGAGCCCCTTCCGTTCATAGAGGACGCCGAGGTTGTAGTGGGTATCTCCGCCGCCGATCTTGAGCCGGATGAGCTCCTTATTGGTTGCGATGGCCTCGTCGTCGAGCCCGGCCGCCGTCTGGGCGTCGGCGAGCTTCGAGAGGGCCTCGGGCCAGTCGGGCTTCTCCTTGAGGGCCGTCTTGAACTCTTCCGCAGCCCTCGCATACTCCTTTGCCCGCATCAGTTCATCGCCTCTCCTGAGGCGCTCATCGGAGAGGACGCCGCGCTGCTTCCCCGCCAGGAGGGACTCGTAGTCGGCGGCCTGGCGGTCACCCTTTTTCTCGTAGGCCTCGGCGAGCAGGAGGTTGATTTCTTTGTTGCCGGGGTTGGCGATCTGGGCCTGTTTGAGTTCCTCAATTGCCCGGTTGGTCTTTCCTTCCGCCGTGTAGAGGGAGGCAAGGCCCAGGCGGGCCCCTTCGTGGGAGGGAGAGAGGTTAAGGGCCTTGCGGTACTGCTTTTCGGCGTCGCCTTGTTTGCCCATTTCACGGTAGAGCCCGGCAAGCTCGGTGGGGATGACCGGGTCGGAGGGGATCCCTTGAGCTGCCTCGGCGTAATGGTAGAGGGCGAGGGAGTAAAGCTTGCGCTCGCCGAAGATCCTGGCAAGGCCGTGGTGGTAGCGGGGGGCGGGGTGAGAGGAGATGGCCCGGGTCAGCTCCACGACGGCGTCGTCATGGCTTCCTTTTTCGAGAAGGGCGAGCCCCAGGTTTCCCTGGGCGTGGGGGAAGGCCGGTTCGAGGCGGAGGGCCTCGCGGAAGTTCCTGATCGCCTCGTCATGGCGTCCACCCCGTTCAGCCCGGAGCCCCTGGACGAAATAGCCCGCAGCTCCATCAGGACAGGCGTCGAGGATTCGCTCCTCGGTTTGCCTCGCGACATCACCATCGACTTTCACCGGGATGGTGGCGGCCATGCGCTTTGCGTCGTCGCAGCGGCTGTCGGCCCCTGCGGTCAAGGGAATCGAGATGGCAAACTGGAAGAGGAGGGTCGGGATCAAGATCGTTCTGCGGTATATCACGAAGTGTCCTCCTGAAGTCTGAGTGGTGTTTCGATGCCTGTCGTTTCAGACTGCGTGGCAGGCTTGGGTTGTGCGGGAGTGGTGCTCGTCGGCAGTCTCCTCGCAGTTGGCCTCGTGTGGTGAGGCGGTCTTGGTGTGGCGGCAGCGCTGAAGGACCGGTTGGGCGGAGCAGGCGGCCGCCAGGGCGGCACGGTGTCCGGATGGAGGGTGCGGAGTCGGTACAGGACAGTGTCCGGCCGGATGTGCAATTCGGGGGGATTATACACAGGGGGGGGGCAAAATTCAACGGATTAACCTCTTCAGGGTTGCCGGGAGGGGAAAGCGTGCGGTATTCCCGAGGGTTTCCGCCGGCGGGACGGCGTGGATTGCCTTGACTTCGGGCGCAAAGATGATTAGATGATTAAACTGACACACCGGACCCGATCCCCTTTGTGGGGGACAGGGACTCTCATGCTCAGGCCTTTCCGAACCACGGGGGTGCTATGGCCGTTATTCCCAAGGAGCCGCTCGATTGGCTCTCTCTCCTGCATCTGCAGATGGACGAGGTTTTCGACTACATCGCCCGCACCGGAGGGGGTGAGCGGTGGGGAGAGTGCGAATACCTCCCCGCCGTCGACATCTTCGAGACGCTGGACGAATTTGCGGTGGAGTTCGAGCTTCCCGGCATCGAACAGAGCGACCTGTCGCTCAAGCTGTGCTGTAACATGCTGATTCTGGAGGGGGTCAAGCGCGACGACACCCGAGACGGGGTGAGCTACCGTTGCCTGGAGCGGAGGTTCGGGCGTTTCTGTCGCACCGTCGAGATACCGCCCACGGTGGATCTTGGCGCTGTCAAGGCCTGTTTCCGGCAGGGGGTCCTTGTGGTCACCTTCCCCCGTCTCTCGGATCGGGGGAAGATCATCCGCGAGATACCGATAGAACAAGGAGACGATAATGGAAGAGATTGAAGATAAAGAAAACCGGCAGGAGAGCGAGGAGCTGAAGATCCCCGACATCCTGCCGCTGTTGCCGGTGCGGGACGTGGTGGTCTACCCGTACATGATCCTCCCCCTCTTCGTGGGACGCGAGCTCTCCATCAACGCGGTGGACCAGGCCCTCTCCAAGGACCGGCTCATCTTTCTCGCCACCCAGAAGGAGATGGGGGACGAGGAACCGACGCCGGAGGGGATCTACACCGTCGGTACCGTGGCGATGATCATGCGGATGCTGAAGCTCCCCGACGGGCGGGTGAAGGTCCTCGTCCAGGGGCTCGCCAAGGGGCGGATCATCGAGTTCATGGAATCGAAGCCCTCCTATGCGGTCCGGATCGAGCGGATTGTCGAGTCCTCTGTCCCCGATGAGTCCCTGGAGACCGAAGCCCTCATGCGTGCCGTCAAGGAGCAGCTGACCCAGATCGTTTCTTTGGGCAAGGCTGTCTCTCCCGAGGTCCTGGTGATCGTTGAGAACATGCAGGAGCCGGGTAGCCTGGCCGACCTCATCGCCAGCAACATCGGCCTCAAGGTGGACGACGCCCAGAATCTCCTGGAGATCATCGATCCGATCCAGCGGCTCCAGAAGGTGAACGAGCACCTCAACAAGGAGCACGAGCTCCTCGACATGCAGGTGAAGATCCAGTCGGCCGCCAAGGAGGAGATGGGGAAGAGCCAGCGGGAGTACTTCCTCCGGGAACAGCTGAGGGCCATTCAGCAGGAACTGGGAGAGACCGATCCCCGCTCCGAAGAGCTCAACGAGCTCCGCAAGGCCATCGAGCAGGCCAAGATGCCCCCTCCCGTGGAGAAGGAGGCCTTCAAGCAGCTGGGGCGCCTCGAGCAGATGCACCCCGACGCAGCCGAGGCGGGGATGCTCCGCACCTTCCTGGACTGGATGGTGGAACTCCCCTGGGGCAAGGCGACCAAGGATGTCCTCGACATCAAGCGGGCCATGCAGATTCTGGACGAGGACCACTTCTACCTGGAGAAGATCAAGGAGCGGATCCTGGAGTTCCTGGCCGTGCGCAAGCTCCGCAAAAAGATGAAGGGACCGATCCTCTGCTTCGTGGGTCCTCCGGGGGTCGGCAAGACATCCCTCGGCAAATCAATCGCCCGGGCCATGGGGCGGAAGTTCGTCCGCATCTCCCTGGGTGGGGTGCGGGACGAGGCGGAAATCCGGGGGCACCGGCGTACCTACGTGGGGGCCCTCCCCGGCCGGATCATCCAGGGGCTCAAGCAGGCCGGCTCCAACAACCCGGTCTTCATGCTCGACGAGCTGGACAAGCTGGGTGCCGATTTCCGGGGTGACCCCTCCTCGGCCCTGCTGGAGGTGCTGGACCCGGAGCAGAACCACATGTTCTCGGACCACTACATCAATCTCCCCTTCAACCTGTCCAACGTCATGTTCATCGCCACGGCCAACCAGATGGACACGATTCCGGGGCCGCTCCTTGACCGGATGGAGGTGATCCAGCTCTCGGGGTACACCGAGGAAGAGAAGCTGGAGATCGCCAAGCGCTACCTCATTCCGCGGCAGATGAAGGAGAACGGCATCTCTGAGAAGGAGATCGCCATCACCGACGAGTCGGTGCGCACGATCATCGCCAAGTACACCCGGGAGGCGGGGCTTCGGAACCTGGAGCGGGAGATCGGCAGCGTCTGCCGCAAGGTGGCCCGCAAGGTGGCCGAGGGGGAGACGCGGCGTTTCCGGATTACCCCGGCAACGGTGGCAAAGTACCTGGGTCCGGCCCGCTTCATCCGCGAAGGGGAGATGGAGAAGAACGAGGTGGGGGTCGTCACCGGCCTTGCCTGGACGCCGGTGGGAGGCGAGGTCCTCTTCGTGGAGGCCACCATCATGAAGGGGAAGGGGGGGCTCACCCTCACCGGACACCTGGGGGACGTAATGAAGGAATCGGTCCAGGCGGCCCTCTCCTATATCCGCTCCAAGGCCAAGGAGTTCCACCTGGCCGAGGACTTCCTCTCCGGCGTCGACATCCACGTCCACGTGCCGGCGGGGGCCATTCCCAAGGACGGCCCCTCGGCCGGTGTCACCATGGCCACGGCGCTCGTCTCGGCACTGACGCGGGTCCCGGTCCGCAAGGACGTGGCCATGACCGGCGAGATCACCCTGCGGGGAAAGGTTCTCCCCATCGGCGGCCTCAAGGAGAAGATGCTCGCTGCCATCCGGGCCGGGATCAAGACCATCGTCATCCCTGAACAGAACATGAAGGACCTCGAAGAGGTCCCCAAGCATATCCTCAAGAAAGTGACCGTGACCTCCGCCAAGGTGATCGATGACGTCCTTGCGGTGGCCCTGGAGACCTTCCCCCCTTCGCCCCCCGTCGGCGAGGGGAAACCTGCTGCCGCACCAAAGGTACCGCCGCGGCGAGGGCTTGCGGCCCCGCGTAAAGGGGCTGTCGCCGGGGCGAAGAGTTGAAGCTCCGGGAGATCGGGGAATTCGGCCTCATCGGCCGGATTTCCTCCCGGGTTTCCGACGGCGTGGGGGTTCGGATCGGCATCGGTGACGATGCCGCCGCCGCGGAGCCCACCCCCGGCCGGTGGCTTCTCGTTACCTCCGACATGCTTCTGGAGGGGGTCCACTTCGACCTTGCCTACACCGACCCATTTCGCCTCGGGAGAAAGTCCCTGGCAGTGAACCTCTCGGACGTGGCCGCCATGGGAGGGGAGCCCCGCCACTTTCTCCTCTCCCTCGCCGTTCCGCCGGGGGTGACCGTGGAGTTCCTCGACCGGTTCACCGAGGGGATGCTTGAGCTGGCCCGGGAACATGGCGTTACCCTCATCGGCGGCGACACCTGCCGCTCGCCCCACGGCCTCGTGATTTCCGTCACCCTCCACGGCGAGCAGGCGCCGGAACTCGTTGTCCGTCGCAGCGGCGCCCGCCCCGGCGACCGTCTCTTTGTCACCGGAACCGTAGGCGATTCTGCCCTGGGGCTAGAGCTCCTGCGGCGGGGAGAACGTCAGGGGTGGGCCATCGATCGCCACCTGGACCCGACCCCCCGCGTCCGGGCCGGCGTGGCCCTGGCCCGGGCGGGGCTCTGCAGCGCCATGATCGACGTGAGCGACGGCCTTGCCGCCGATCTGGGGCACATTCTCGACGGTTCCGGCGTCGGAGCCCGGGTGGAGCTCGATCTCCTTCCCCTCTCCCCCTTTTTCCGTGAACATGCACCCCTGGTCTCTCCGACCCCCTCGATTCTTGCGCTGACCGGCGGCGAGGACTACGAGCTTCTTTTTACGGTGCCCCCCGAGAGGAGCGGAGAGGTTGCTCCGCTGCTGGCGGAAACCGGCGTGGCCGTCACCGCCATCGGGGAGATAATCGCCGGCAGCGGGCTTGCGGTGGTGGGGCCCGACGGCCGTGAGGCCGCCGTAGGTCGCGGCGGATATAACCATTTTTGCGATGGTCAGTGAGGGCAGCAGGGCATTTGTCCGCAGTAGGGAACGGTTCTTGCTGCCAGTTGCCGGCATCCCCGGTGGTACCAGAGATTATGATTCCGCCTACGCTCACTAAATCAGCGACAGACGAAACCTCCCTTGACTTTCCCGACCACGCCCTGGCGCGGGTCCGTGACATTCTCAAGGCTCGTCGCAATTTTGACATCGGGAGCTATAAGGACAAGTACCTGAAGCGGCGGATTGCCATCCGGGTGAGGGCGACCCACTCCGCCACGGCGGACGCTTACTGCGAACTCGTGGCCCGCAACGAGGGGGAGCTGGAGCTCCTCGTCAAGGGGCTCACCATTCATGTGAGCCAGTTCTTCCGCAATCGCCCCACCTTCGAGAAGCTGGGGGAAGAGGTGCTCCCCGCGCTCTTTGAGCGGCTGCGGTGCGATGGTCGGGACCACGTCACCTTCTGGAGCGTTGGCTGCGCCAGCGGCGAGGAGCCCTACTCTCTGGCGATCATCCTGAGGGATTCGTTCGGGGAGGAGTTGAAACAGTTCAAGGTTTCCCTCGTGGCGACCGATATAAATGAAGGGATCCTCAACGCGGCCCGCACGGGGGCATATAGTCCCGAACGCCTCGCAGAGGTCCCTGCCGGGGTGAAGGAGCGGTACTTCTCCCCGGTGGGGGACCGGTTTCTCTTGGCACCGGCCGTCAGGGAAATGGTCGAGTTCCGCCGCAGCGACCTGTTCAACCCCGATTCTTCCATTGAGAGCGACTTGATCCTCTGCCGCAACGTCCTCATCTACTTCGAGCGGGGTGAGCAGGCGCGGATCCTCCACGGGTTCGCCTCCTCCCTCCGCACAGGGGGGGTACTGGTGCTCGGCAAGGCGGAAACCCTTGTCGGCGAGGTGCGGCAGCGATTCACCACCCTGTGCCCCGTAGAGCGGATTTACCAGAAGAGCCGTTTTTCTGTTTATTGAGATCCCGTCTCGGTGTCGAAGCCTTCGCTCTCCCGGCCGGCACCGCAGCATGGAGAACCGTGATGCGTATTCCCATCGGTTACAAGTTCATCCTCGGGTTTGTCGTGGTCGTGGCGGCCGTCGCCTTCGCCCCCGCAGGGGTGGGCCTCCTGGGCTACGCGCCGGAGATTGCCAGCGTTCTCAGCTATCTGGTGGCGATGACCATCGGCCTTATCCTCGGGTGGTTCTTTTCCCGCGGCTTTTCCCGGAACATCGCCCATCTCACCGAATCGGCCGAGGCTATCAGCCAGGGGAACCTGACCCGGGACGTGGTGATTCCGGCAACCCGTTTCCCCGACGAAACCGCCGATCTGGGTGACTCCATCAACCGGATGGTGGAAAACCTCCGGGAGCTGGTGGGGCACATCAGGGTAACGGCCGAAAAGGTGGCCTCCTCCGCCCGGACCCTTTCCGGCTCGGCCGTGGAGATCAACGCCTCCACCGGGGAAGTGTCCCAGGCAATCGAGCAGATCGCCCGGGGGACCGGCACCCAGGCGGAGATGGTGGAGAAGAGCTCCCGGGTCATCCACGAGATGGCGATATCGGTGGAGCTCGTGGCCAAGCGGGCCCGCGAGTCGGCCAAGGCAGCCCAGGAAACAAGCCTGACCGCACGGAAGGGACAGGAGCTCGCCAGTGACTCCCTCGAGCGGATGACGGCCTTCTTCGACCGGGTGGAGGAGAGCGGCCGGCAGTTCCTCTCGTTCAACGCCCGGCTCCAGCAGGTGGGGAAAATCGCCGACTTCATTGCCGAGATCGCCCGGCAGACGAACCTCCTGGCCCTCAATGCCTCCATCGAGGCAGCCCGGGCCGGCGAGTACGGCAAGGGGTTCGCCGTGGTGGCCGAAGAGGTGCGCAAGCTGGCCGACGGAACAGGCACTTCGGCCGCCTCCATCATCGACCTGATCGGTGCCGTTCGCGAAGAGAGCCACCGGCTCCAACGACTCATGGAGGAGAGTTCCCGGGAGATCGTCGAAGGGAAGCGAAACGTGAACGTCACCGCCGCCGCCTTCCAGAACATCCTCCAGACCGCCGTGGAGACCGAGCGGCGCGCCGGGAGCATCGCGGATCTCTCCCATATCCAGACCGACGGGGCCGCAAAGATGGTCAAGGCGGTGGACGAGATCGCGCGGGTGGCCGAGGACAATGCGGCTGCCGGCGAGGAGGTTTCGACCGCCACCGAGGAGCAGGCCACCGCCATGCAGGAGATGTCGCTGGCCGCCCGGGAGATGGCTGCCCTTGCCGATGCCCTCATGCAGGTGGTCGAGCGGTTCACCCTTCCCGGGGCGCAAACCCCGTGAGCGATTCCGTCGGCCGCCTCATAACCTTTTTCGTGGCCGGCAAGCGTCACGCCCTGAGGCTGGAGCAGGCGGCCGAAGTGCTGGAAGAAATTCCCACCTTCCCGGTGCCGGGGGTTCCCCCCTGGCTGGGGGAGGCCATTAATTGCCACGGTCGCATCGTGCCTGTGCTGGATCTTGCGGCTTTTCTTGGTGCGCCTGTTCTGACCCGCGGCGGGACGGTTGTCGTCCTCGACCGGCGGGCGGGCGATCTGGCGCTGCGTGTGGAAGGGGCCGTTGCCATCGTGGCTATGGATGCGGCCATGGAAGAGTTGGGGGAGGCCGAATCCCCCGTCGAGCGGTACCTTGTCGTTGCCGGCCAGCGGTTGGCGTTGCTTTCACCGGAAGCAGTGGTGGAAGCCCTGGAAGAAATCCTGAAAGCCGAAACGTGGAGGATGCATGGCTAAGAAGAGAGTGATGATTGTTGACGATGCCCTGTTCATGCGGAACATGCTGCGGGGCATTCTGGAGGAGGATGGCTACGAGGTGGTGGCTGAGGCGGCGGACGGGGGCGAGGCGGTGATCACCTATCGCGACGTCCGCCCCGACATCGTGACCCTCGACATCATCATGCCCGTCAAGAACGGCATAGAGGCGCTCCGCGAAATTATGGCCATGGACCCCAACGCGCGGGTCGTCATCTGCAGCGCCGTGGGGCAGGAGTCCCTGGTCCAGAAGGCCCAGGACGTGGGGGCCAGGGATTTCATCCTGAAACCATTCAATCCCGACCGGGTCAAGGAGGTCATCCGGCGAATCGCCGAAGGATAAGCCCATGGACATGTCCCCCTACCGGGAGATGTTCATTGCCGAGGCCCGGGAAAATCTGGAGCGGATGGGGAGCGACATTGTGGCGCTGGAGAAGGATGCGGCAAACGCCGACCTGATCGGGTCGCTCTTTCGCTCCGTCCATTCGATCAAGGGGATGGCGGCCTCCATGGAGTACCAGGGAATAGGGGGGCTCGCCCACCGGATGGAAGACCTCATGGATCGGGTGCGCAAGGGGCGTCTTTCTTTCGATGGCGGGGTTGCGGACCTCCTCCTTGCCGGTGCGGATCTGCTGGGGCACATGATCGACGATGTGGCCGCCGGGCGAGCTGGTGACCACGATACCGCCGAACTCATCAAAAAGCTTCTCGCCTACGATGGTACCACCGGTGAAGGGGAAGGGCCCGTCTCTCCCAATACTCCCGCTGAACTGCTTTCGCAGCCGTCGGAACCCGGTCGTGCCGCTGAGGGTGAAAGGAATGCCCCCCCGCACGGCAACCGGGAGGAGCAGCGGACGGTGCGGGTCCGGTCCGACCTTCTGGACCGCTTGGTGAATATGGCCGGAGAACTGGTAACCTGCAAGAACCGACTCACGGAGCTTGGGAAGGAACTGGAGTCGGATCGGCTCCGGGGGACGGTCAATGAGCTGGCTGGCCTGGTGCGGGAGCTTCGCAATGAGGTGATGGCGGTACGGATGCTTCCCTTTGGCAGCGTCTGCGAGTACTTCCCGCGGATGGTCCGGGATCTGGCCCGACAGGGGGGGAAGCAGGCCAGTCTTGTCATCGAAGGAAAGGATCAGGAACTGGACCGGGGGATGCTCGAACTCCTCACTGATCCCTTGGTCCACATCCTGCGAAACGCCGTGGATCACGGCATAGAGTCTCCCGTTATACGGGCCGCGGCGGGGAAAGATCCGGAGGGGCGCATTGGCCTCACGGTCAGGCGCCAACGGGACCATATCCTCGTTACCGTGGAGGACGACGGGAGGGGGATGGACCCGGAGGCCCTCGTGGCCTCTGCCGTGGCAAAGGGGCTCATCGGCGCCGCGGAGGGACGGGGGATGGGTCCCCAGGAAGCGCTCATGCTCTCCTGCCTCCCGGGCTTTTCCACGGCCGGCACCGTCACTGACGTCTCGGGCCGGGGAGTCGGCATGGACGCCGTGCAGGCGGCGGTCCGCCAGGTGGGGGGTGCCCTCGCCATCGGGTCGGAACTGGGGAAGGGGAGCAGGGTGACCCTCCGGCTCCCCCTCACCGTAGCCATCATCCAGGCCCTCCTCGTTGCCTGCGGCAACCTGACCCTGGCAGTTCCGGTCACGGCTATCCACCGGACGGTGGAGCTGGAGCCGAACCGGATCAGAATCGACGGCAAACGGAGCGTGTTCGATCTTGAGGGTGAGACGGTGCCGCTTGTGGGGCTCGGGCGCATTCTCGGGAGTGGGGACAGCCGTCCCGCGGGGGGGCTCGTTCCCGTCATTGCCGCCGACGTGCAGGGGGGCACGGTTGGATTCGCGGTCGACAGTTTCCTCGGCCAGACCGAGGTGTTTGTCAAGCCTCTCGGACGGCCCCTCGACGCGGTCAGGGGGTTGGCAGGCGCGGCCATTCTTGGAGACGGGCGGGTTGTGTTTATCCTGGACGTCTCGACACTTGTGACGCCGATCGAGCGTCGGCGCATGGTTTCCACTCACCAAGCCGGTAACGGAATAGGGGGAAAAGCCGCATGAAATTCGATGCATTGACAGAGGAGCACCTGGACGCCCTGCGGGAGGTGAGCAATATCGGGGTGGCCCACGCCGCCACGGCCCTTTCGCAACTCATCGGCAGGAGCATCTCGCTCTCGGTTCCGAAAGTTCTCCTGACCGATATCGCCAAGGTACCGGAAGTCTTCGGCGGCGCCGAGAAGCTCGTCGTCGGGATCTACCTCCAGATGCTCGGCGACGCCCGGGGGAACATCCTCATCGTCCTTCCCCGGGATAGCGCCCTGAAGCTCCTCTCGCGGCTTCTCCCGCGGGAGAAGAGCGAGGGGTCTCTCCTCACCGAGCTTGAGATTTCGGCCCTGAAGGAGGTGGGGAACATTCTCGCCTCGGCCTACCTGAACGCCCTCGGCACCCTCATGGGGAAGACCCTGATCCCTTCGGTGCCGGTCCTCTCCTTCGATATGGCCGGTGCGGTCATCGACTACGCCCTCATTGCGTTGGGCGAAGTGGGGGACCTTGCTCTCATGGTCGAAACCGACTTTTTCGGCGAGGAAGAGAAGATTAACGGCCAGTTTTTCCTTCTCCCCGATCCCGAGTCCCTCAAGATAATCCTCACCGCCATAGGGGTGCACCTTTGAGCAAGATCATCAGCGTCAGCATATCGGAGTTCAAGGTGGCCATTGCCCCGGCGGTTCTCGTGACCTACGGGCTCGGTTCCTGCGTCGGCATTGCCCTCTACGATCCGGAGGCCCGGACCGGAGGGCTTGCCCATACCCTCCTGCCTGCCCCGGTGCGGGACACGCAAGGGGTCGAAAAGTCGGCAAAGTTCACCTGCTGGGCCGTTGATCTCATGGTCGATGAACTCGTCAAATGCGGTTGCGCCCCTGAACGACTTGTGGCAAAATTGGCCGGTGGTGCCACCATGTTCGAATCCCAGTATCGCTCGACCCACGGCGGCATCGGCGAGCGCAACGTTGCGGCGGCCAAGGCGGCGCTGGAGCGGTGCGGCATTCCCCTCGTGGCTGAAGATACGGGGGGGGACTACGGGCGGAGCCTGGAGTTCAACACGGCTACGGGGATTATCATGGTCAGGGCGCTGCAGCAGCCCATCAAGCAGATTTAGCATTCACGTGGAGGGTGCATGAAGGCTATCAGGCTGGTCACGGCATTCCTGGCGCTTCTCGTGACGGCGCTTCCCGCCACGGCGGCTTCGGTGGGGACAGTTAACGCCGGTCTCCAGGACGTCATCGACACGGTGGAAAAGTCGTTCAAGCCGGACAGGAATACCGGCCTTCCCCCCCTCTCCACGGTGACCGCCGACTTCTTCCAGCGCTCGACCATGGCCGGCAAGGAGCGGGAAATGCGGGCCGACGGCCAGATGTACTTCAAGGCGGCAACAAGCCGCGAGCCGCTCATGTTCCGCTTTGACTATTTTCGCCCCCTGAAGCAGGAGATTGTCTCCGACGGCCGGACCCTCTGGATGTACCTCCCCGAGAACCGCCAGGTGATCCTGAGCGATGTGACGCCGGTTTTCAATCCCTTTACCTTCGACCCCGACCGGGATCGGGCTTCGAACTTTCTCCAGGGGCTGCCGCGGATCTCGAAAGATTTTCTTGTGGTTTTTTCACCCCAGGGGCAGGACATCGCCGGCAACTACGTGCTGGAGTTGACCCCCCGGCGGGCCACTGCGGCCATCACCAAGCTCTTCATCGTCGTTCCCCGGGAGGCGGTCCTGAGCTACGTCCGGAGCGGAAGGACCACCGTGAATACTGTCTCCAACCTGGGGCGGCAGGAGTGGCCGTTTCCGATCCTCTCCACCACCATGGTGGACCACCAGGGAAGCACGACCCTCATGGAATTCAGCAACGTGAGGACGAACATGATGCTGAGCGATAGTCTCTTCACCTTTGCCGTTCCGCCGGGAGTCCAAGTGGTGAAACCACCCCAGAAACGCTGAGGTCAGCATTTCGTAACGGTTCGTTGGCGGGGGCGGTATGGATCATGCCGCCCCCGCTGTTTGCATGCAGCACCAACCGCTCAGGAGGAGCCCATGATACTTCGTCGTTTTCTGCCGTGCCTTGTAGCGGCAGCCATGTCCATAGCCCCGTCCTTCGCCGCTGCCGCCTCGGTCACTGATGTGGTTACGGCCCTTGAGAAGGGGTATGCCTCCCTCAGGGACCTGCAGGCCTCCTTCACCCAGCGATCCGAACTGGCCTCGGTTAAAAAGGCCCAGACCGGCGCCGGTGAGGTTTTCATCCGAAAAGGGGCAGGAGCGGGGGCCATGTTCCGCTTCAACTACACCAAGCCCCGCCAGGAGATCATTTCCAACGGGAAGACCGTCTGGTACTACCTCCCCGAAAACCGCCAGGTGATGACCATGGATGCCGCCTCCCTCTTCGCGGGAGGGGGTGGGGTGGCCCTGTCGTACCTCACGGGGATGGGAGAGGTCTCCCGGGACTTCACGGCGCGCTTCGTGGGGGAGGGGAAGGATGCCCGGGGGAACTACCTCCTGGAGCTTGTGCCTAAGAAGCAGGGCCAGGCCTTCCAGAAGCTTCACCTCACCGTGTCGGGCCGTGCCGTTGACGACTATCTGGCGAGTGGCCGGGCAACTGTGCCGTTTCCCATCGTCTCGTCCGTGGTCTTCGACCAGCTCGGGAACCGGACCGCAATCGAGTTCAGCAAGGTAAAGGTAAACCGGGGGGTGAAGGCCTCGCTCTTCACCTTCACGGCCCCCCCGGGGGTTGAAGTGATAGAGAACCCCCTGGGGGGGATCCAATAACTACGCAAAGGAGGAGAGGATGCCTTCATTCGACATTGTTTCCAAGGTGGACATGCAGGAAGTGGACAACGCGATCAACCAGACCGTCAAGGAGATCGGCCAGCGCTACGATTTCAAGGGGTCCAAGAGCGAGCTAACCCTGGAGAAGGATTCGCTCAAGATCCTCGCCGATGATGACTTCCGGTTGAAGGCCATCGTCGAAATTCTCCAGTCCAAGTTCATCAAGCGGGGGATTTCGCCAAAGGCCCTCCAGTACGGCAAGGCCGAGACCGCCTCCGGCGGCATGGTGCGGCAGATCGTCACCATCCAGCAGGGGATCTCCAAGGAGAAGGGGAAGGAGGTCGTGGCCGTCATCAAGGATACCAAGCTCAAGGTCCAGGGGCAGATCCAGGACGACCAGGTGCGGGTTACCGGCAAGAACCGGGACGACCTGCAGGAGGCGATCCAGGCCCTCAAGGGGAAAGACTTGGGGATTGAGCTGCAGTTTGTGAATTTCAGGGATTAGACGCCACAGAAGCGCGGAGAGGGAGTCGATTTAATGAAGGAAAAAGTAAGCATGGTCAGCCTCGGCTGCCCGAAGAACCTGGTGGACGCCGAGGTTATGCTCGGCTGCCTGGCCAAGGACCAGTACGAGATCACTACCGATGAGCACGCGGCCGACATCATCATCGTCAACACCTGCTCCTTCATCGGCGATGCCAAGAAAGAGAGCATCGACACGATCCTCGATCTGGCCGACCGCAAGCACGACGGCCGCTGCAGGCTCCTCGTCGTGACCGGCTGTCTCCCCCAGCGTTACCAGGAGGAACTGGCAGCGGAGCTCCCCGAGGTGGATATCTTCGTGGGCACCGCCGACTACCCGAGAATCGCCGAAATCATCGCCGCGAAGCGTGGCGTTGCCGAGCAGCTCCGCTACATCAGCGACCCCAACTACATCTTCGACGAAAGCCTGCCGCGGCTCAAGTCGTCCCCCGCATACACCGCCTATCTGAAGATCGCCGAGGGGTGCTCCAACTGCTGCTCCTACTGCGTCATCCCGTCCCTGCGGGGCGCCCTCCGCTCCCGTCCCCTGGACAACCTCCTCATGGAGGCCCGGACCCTGGTTTCCAACGGCACCAAGGAGATCAACCTCATCGCCCAGGACATCACCGCCTGGGGGCGCGACCTGCCGGGAACCCCGACCCTGGAGGAACTCATCCGCGAGCTGGCGAAGATCGCGGGGTTGCGCTGGATCAGGCTCCTCTATGCCTACCCCGACGGGATCACCGACGGGCTCATCGAGATCATCAAGACCGAGCCGAAGGTCTGCAAGTACCTGGACATCCCGATCCAGCACATCAGCGACCCGGTCCTGAAACGGATGAACCGTCGGAGCACAGAGCCCCAGATCCGGGAGCTCATCGCAAAGATGCGGTCCGAGATTCCCGAGATTGCCCTCCGCACCTCCCTTATCGTCGGCTTCCCCGGTGAAACCGACGATGATTTCCGCACGCTCCTTACCTACGTGGAGGAGACCCAGTTCGACCGCCTCGGCGTCTTCTGCTACTCCCGGGAGGAGGGTACCCCGGCCGCCGAGATGGACGATCAGGTGTCCGAGCGGGTCAAGCGCGACCGCTACAAGAAGCTCATGAAGGTCCAGGCCCGGCTCTCCTTCAAGCGCAACCGCCGCCTCATCGACACCGAGGAAGAGGTCATCGTTGAGGGGTACAGCGACGAGACCGATCTGCTTCTCAAGGGGCGCTCGTCGCGGCAGGCACCCGACATCGACGGGCAGGTCTACATCACCGCCGGCACCGCCAATGTGGGGGACATCGTGCGGCTGAGGATCACCGATTCGTCCGACTACGACCTCATCGGCGAGATCGTTGAGGAGTGATGGGCCTGGATTTTGCTTGACAATCGTAGGTTTTTGAGTACCATTTCGGGACCTTTGGGCCCACCTTATCACGATGGAGTAATGTAAATGGTTGAAAAACAAGACGAAATGAAGGCTCTTCTCCTCAAGTCCAAGGACGAGATCCTGGCAGGGATAAACAAGGCGATCAAGTCGGGGTCCGAGACGGCCACCAGCGAGCCCACCGGCGACATCTATGACCAGGCTTCCAGCGAGCGCGACCGCGAACTGGGGCTCCTCCTCAACGACCGGGAGCGGGACAAGCTGCGCCAGATCGACGAGGCGCTGCTGCGGATCGCCGAGGGGGAGTACGGAATCTGCGAGGAGTGCGAGGAGGAGATCCCCCTCGGGCGTCTCAAGGTAATGCCTTTTGCCCGCTTCTGCGTCCGGTGCCAGTCGGACATGGAAAAGCTCCAGGCCCAGACCCGCCGCGTCGAGGAAGAACGGGAATACCGGGAGATTTCTTTCGGCGAGGAAGAGGAAGGGTAACAGCCGGTTATATCGGGCAGGAAAACGGAAAAAGGGCGTCGCATCCAGTGCGGCGCCCTTTTTTTGTCAGCGAATGGGTGGAGAGTCAAAAAAGCGTCAAGATTGGACGATGAGGCTCTTCCCGGTCATCTCCGCCGGCTGGGGGAGTCCCAGGATCTCCAGCATGGTGGGGGCTATGTCGGCCAGGGTGCCGGTACGGAGCCGCGCCCCTTTTCTGTTGTCGTCCACGAGGACCAGGTGCACCGGCTCGCTCGTGTGGGCCGTGTGTGGGCCGCCGGTATCGTCCGCCATCACCTCGGCGTTGCCGTGGTCGGCGGTGATGATGACGGCGCCCCCCTTCTCCCGCACCTTGGTCACGATGCGCCCCACGCAGCTGTCCACCGCCTCAACGGCCTTTGCAGCCGCTTCCAGCATGCCGGTGTGACCCACCATGTCGGCGTTGGCGAAGTTGACGATGACAACGTCGTAGGCATCGCTCTCAAGCCGCTTCAGGAGTTCTTCTGTGACCAGGTAGGCGCTCATCTCCGGCTTGAGGTCGTAGGTGGCCACCTCCTTGGGGGAGGGGATGAGGCACCGCTCCTCATGGGGGAAGGGCTTCTCGACGCCGCCGTTGAAGAAGAAGGTGACGTGGGCGTACTTCTCGGTCTCGGCGATCCGCAGCTGCCTGAGTCCCGCGCGGCCCAGGACATCGCCGAGGATGTTCTTCAACTCCTCGGGGCCGAAGGCGATGGGGATGCCGAAGGTTGCGTCGTACTCGGTCATGCAGACGTAGGAGGCGAGCTTTGGCCACGATTGCCGCGCAAAGTCCGGACAGTCGGGGAGGGCCAGGGCCCGGGTGATCTCCCGGGCCCGGTCGGAGCGGAAGTTGAAGAAGATGCAGCCGTCGCCGTCCCGCAGTTGTCCCACCGGCGCGCCGTCCCGCACGATCACCGCCGGCTCCACGAATTCGTCGGTCCCGTCGGCGGCATAGCTTGCCTTGATGGCGTCGGTTGAGCTTGCCCGCTGAACCCCTTCGCCCCGGACCATGGCGTTGTAAGCCCGTTCCACCCGCTCCCAGCGGTTGTCCCGGTCCATGGCCCAGTAGCGGCCGATGACCGTGGCGATGGCGCCGACTCCAATGCGGGAGATTTCCGTTTCCAGTTGGGCCAGGTAGCCGGCGCCGCTCTTGGGTGGGGTGTCGCGGCCGTCGAGGATGGCATGGACGAATACCTCGCGGATTCCCTGGCGCTTTGCCAGCTCCAGCAGGGCATAGAGGTGGGTGTTGTGGGAGTGGACCCCGCCGTCGGAGAGGAGCCCCGCCAGGTGGAGCCGCCCTCCGGCGCTCTTCGTCTTGGCGATGCACTCAAGGAGGACCGGGTTGGTGAAGAAGTCGCCATCCTGAATCGCCTTGGTTATGCGGGTGAGATCCTGGTAGACAACCCTTCCCGCGCCGATGTTCAGGTGTCCCACCTCGGAGTTCCCCATCTGGCCGTCGGGAAGCCCCACCGCCATGCCGGATGTCTGTATCTCGGCGGAGGGATAGGTGGCGAGGAGGTAGTCCAGGTTCGGGGTTCGGGCCAGGGCCACGGCGTTGTTCTCGGCGCTGGGATTGATCCCCCAGCCGTCGAGGATCATGAGCATGAGCGGTCGGGTCATGGTTCCTCCGGAAAAGGTGAGGATTGAAAATCTTTAGTGGTGATAGGGTTCGCCGTTGATGATGGTGTGGGCCCGGTAGATCTGTTCGAGGAGGATGACCCGCACCATCTGGTGGGTGAAGGTGAGCTGCGAGAGGGCCAGTACCCTGTCGGCCCGGGACCGGAAGTTGTCGGCGAAGCCGTAGGCGCCACCGATGGCAAAGACCATCTCAGGCACTGCACTGTCCCGGCACTTGGCGATGAAGGCCGCCAGCTGGGGGGAGGTCATGCCGTCGCCCCGCTCGTCCAGAAGGACAAGGCGGGCATTCTTCGGCACCAGTTTCTCCAGCCGCTCGCACTCCCTGGCCCGCATGGCCTCTGCCGCGGCTCCCTTCTCCTCCCGTGCCTCGGCGATCTCCAGGGGGGCGTAGCGCCTGATCCGGCCGGCGTATTCGTCGATGCCGCGCCGCACCCACTCCTCCTGGGTCCTGCCGACCCAGAGGACCTTCAGCTTCACGCAGGAGTTCCTTCTTTTCCTTCCCAGAGATAGGCGTCCGGGATCTCCTCCTGGGGAGCCGCGGACCAGAGGCCGTCCAGGTCGTAGTAGTGACGGATCTCCTCCTGGAAGATGTGGACAAGGACGTCGCCGTAGTCGATGACGATCCAGTTCCCTTCCTTCAGACCCTCTATGTCGATGGCCTTGCCGTATTTCTTGAGCCCCTTCTTGACCGAGTCGGCAATGGCCTGGGCCTGCCTGTCGGAGCGGCCCGAGGCGAGCACGAGATAGTCGGCTATGGATGACAGGCGGCCGATCTCCAGGATCTTCACGTCGAGGGCCTTCTTGTCGAGGGCGAGACGGGCGCATTCAAGGGCCCGCTCACGGGGGGTGAGCGTCAGTTTATCGGTCATGGGTGTAAATCCTTTGTTCCGTGATGTAGCGCGCGACCGGTTCCGGCACCAGGTACCTGATGGAGCGGCCCTTGCGGGCAAGTCCGCGGATTGCGCTTGATGAGATGTCCAGGGGGATGCCGGCCAGGTAGTAGACCGAGTATCCCGAGCGGTGGGCGAGTCGTTTTTCGGCGGCATGATAGCAGAACTGCGGCGCTATCGCAACGGGGAGGGCCGCCGCCAGGTCCCGGATGACGGCACCCGGACGCTCCACCGCCACGATGTTGCACGAGGAGAAGATGGCCTCATACTCGTGCCAGGAGCCGAAATCCAGAAACGAGTCGCTGCCGATGACGAAGAAAAACTCGTCGCCGGGGCGCTCCCGCCGCAATTCCCGGAGGGTGTCGATGGAGTAGGACTTTCCCGCCCGCCTCCCTTCCATGTCGGAGACGACAAAAGAGGGGTTGTCTGCCGTGGCGAGACGGACCATCTCGCAGCGGACGTGGAAGGGGAGCTCACCCTCCATCGGCTTGTGGGGGGGGGCCGCTGCGGGGATGAAGATGACCTGGTCAAGGGCGAACGAGTCCCGAACCTCCTCCGCGATGCGGAGGTGGGCATGGTGGATCGGATTAAAGGTGCCCCCCAGGATGGCTACGCGCATAACGTTCCGTGGTTAAGCCCGGATCTGCCCGTCGCCGTAGACGATGAACTTGGTGGTCGTCAGGTCCTCCAGCCCCATGGGGCCGAAGGAGTGGAGCTTGGTGGTGGAGATGCCGATCTCGGCACCGAGGCCCAGCTGGTTTCCGTCGGCGAAGCGGGTGGAGGCGTTCACGAGGACGGTGCTGGAGTTTACCTCCCGGATGAAGCGCTGGGAATTGTGATAATCCCCCGTGACGATGGCTTCCGTGTGGAGGGAGCCGTAGGCGTTGATGTGGTCGATGGCCTCGTCCAGGTCGTCCACCACCCGGACGGCCAGGATCAGTTCCAGGTACTCGGCCTGCCAGTCCTCCTCCGTGGCCTTCTTCGCCTGGGGGGCGAACTGGCGGACGCAGTCGTCGCCCCGCAGCTCCACCTTGAGGTCGGTCAGGGTGCGGGCGATGCGGGGGATAAAGGTTTCGGCCACGTCCTTGTGGATGAGGAGGGTCTCCAGGGCGTTGCAGACGCCGGGGCGCTGGACCTTGCCGTTCACCACGATCCGCTCGGCCATGTCGAAGTCGGCCGAGGCGTCGACGAAAACGTGGCAGACCCCCTTGTAGTGCTTGATGACCGGGATCTTCGAGTGCTCCACCACGAAGCGGATCAGGCTCTCGCCCCCTCGGGGGATGATGAGGTCGATGAACTCCTCCTGCTTGAGCATTTCCAAGACCCCCTCACGCTCCGGGAAGGGGATGACCGACAGGGCCGCTTTCGGGATGCCGGCCCGCTCCATCTCGCCACCCAGGATGCGGGCGATGGCAAGATTGGAGTGGATCGCCTCGGAGCCTCCCCGCAGGATCACGCTATTCCCCGCCTTGAGGCAGAGGGCGGCGGCGTCGGCCGTCACGTTGGGGCGCGCCTCGTAGATGATGCCGATGACCCCGAGG
Organism: Geobacter sp.; assembly: GCF_030834625.1. Classification (NCBI taxonomy): domain Bacteria; kingdom Pseudomonadati; phylum Thermodesulfobacteriota; class Desulfuromonadia; order Geobacterales; family Geobacteraceae; genus Geobacter; species Geobacter sp. The sequence goes on along the minus strand of NZ_JAUQXO010000075.1, from coordinate 130,935 downwards.
GGAATCCGCATCTTTCCCACCATGAGACCGTTGGGGCGCTTCCACATCCGCGTTACCTCACCCACCGGGTCGGGGAGGTTCGCCACTTCCCGCAGTCCGTCGGCCATGGCCTTGACGCGCGCTTCATCCAGCATGAGCCGGTCGAGCATGGCGGCGGAAAGCCCCTTTTTCTCCCCCGCCTCCAGGTCTTTCCGGTTTTCCTCGATCAGGTGGGGGGTGTTGTTGATGAGGGCCATGGACATGGCCATGAGGAGGTCGTTCTTGGCCGTGGTGGGGAGCTTCGCCATGGCGATGGCTGCCTGGCGGGCGTCGGCGGCAATGGTGCGGATTTGTTCAGCGATGGTCACGGAAGGTACCTCCTTGCGCGTAGTCGGCATTACAAAACTACCAGGTTGTCCCGGTGGATGATCTCGTCCCCGTACCTGTAGCCGAGGATCGCTTCGATCTCGCCACTCCGGTGACCGAGGATCCGCTCGATCTCGGCATGAGAGTAGTCCACCACCCCCCGGGCGATCTCGGCGCCGTCGGTCCCGCAGACACGGACGCAGGCCCCCCGGTCGAACTCACCCTCCACCCGGACCACCCCCGACGGGAGGAGGCTTTTCCCCTGGCGGGAGAGGACCGTCCGGGCCCCTTCGTCCACGATGACCCGGCCGCTGGGGCGAAGGGTATGAGCGATCCAGTGCTTGCGGCGGTTGAGACTCTCCCGGGCAGGGAGGAAGAGGGTCCCCACCTCCCGGCCGGCGAAGGCCTCGGTGAGGATTCCCGGCACCGTGCCGTTGAGCATGAGGGTCGGCACCCCGAACTGCCCCGCCTTCTTGGCGGCTGCCAGCTTTGTCACCATGCCGCCGGTGCCGACGGTGGAGCCGCTGTCTCCGGCGGCCCGTTCGGTCTCACGGGTGATGCTCTTCACCAGGTGAATCAGTTGCGCGTCGGGGTTTGCCCGGGGATCGGAGTCGTAGAAGCCGTCGATATCGGTCAGGATCACCAGGAGGTGGGCCTCGGTCAGGTTGGTCACCAGGGCCGAGAGGTTGTCGTTATCGCCGAACTTGATCTCGTCCACCACCACGGTGTCGTTTTCGTTGATGACCGGGATGACGCCGAAGCCGAGGAGCGTGTCGATGGTTGCCCGGGCGTTCAGGAAGCGGCGGCGGTTGGCCAGATCGTCACGGGTGAGGAGGATCTGGGCCACCTTGTGACCGAAGTGGCCGAAGTCCTCCTCGTAGGCCCGCATGAGGCGCGACTGGCCGATGGCCGCCGCAGCCTGCTTCTGGGGGATGCTTTTCGGCCGCCCCTCGATGCCCAACTCCCGCCGGCCGGCGGCCACGGCCCCAGACGACACGATGATCACCTCGCGCCCCTGCCGGCGCAGGGTTGCCGTCTCGGCGGCAAGCCGGGCGATGAAGGCGTGGTCGAGGCCGTTCTCGTCGCCGGTGAGGACCCGGCTCCCGATCTTGATGACGATCCGTTTGACTTTTTTTAGGATGGAAGAGCGCATTGGTACCAATTTACCACTCTTCCTCGGCTGCGCCCCAGAGGTGTCGGGCGATCTCGTCCAGGAGCGGCGGGATCCCCTCGCCGGTGGCGGCGGAGATGGGGAACACCTTGATGCCCCGTTCCTGAAACCAAGCCATAACCGGCGGGAGGTTCTCCCGGACCACCGGCAGGTCGATCTTGTTGATGACGGCGATCTGCTCCTTCCTGGCCAGTTCCGGGCTGAAGAGTGCCAGTTCCCGGTTCAGGGTCTCGTACTCCCGGATTGGGTCCCGGTCGGGAATCCAGGAGAGGTCGATGAGGTGGAGGAGGATGTTGGTCCGCTCCACGTGCTTCAGGAACCGGTGTCCCAGCCCTGCCCCCTCGGAAGCCCCCTCGATGATGCCGGGGATGTCGGCAACCACGAAGGAGCGGTAGTTCTTGTAGGGTACCACCCCCAGGTTCGGCTTGATGGTCGTGAAGGGGTAGTCGGCTATCTTGGGGCGGGCCGCGGAAACCTTGGTGATGAACGATGACTTTCCCACGTTGGGGAAGCCGAGGAGCCCCACGTCGGCCATGAGCTTCAGCTCCAGCCGCAGCCAGCGCTCCTCTTCATCCTCCCCCGGTTGGGCGAACTTGGGTGCACGGTTGGTGGAGGTGGTGAAGCGGGCGTTGCCCTGGCCACCCCTGCCTCCCTTGAGGAGGATAACGGTCTGTCCCGGCTCGATCAGGTCGGCAAGGATCTCCCCCGTCTCCGCATCCTTCACTATGGTGCCTGGAGGGACGGGTATCGTGAGGTCCTCGCCGTTGGCGCCGTGGCGGTCCTTCCCCATGCCGTTCTTCCCTCTCCCCGCCTTCAGGTGGGGACGGTAGCGGAGATCCATGAGGGTGGAGAGGTTCGGGTCGACGGTGAAGATTATATCTCCACCCTTGCCGCCGTCGCCGCCGTCGGGGCCGCCGAAGGGGATGAACTTCTCCCGGCGGAAGGAGACGCACCCTGCGCCGCCGTGTCCCGACTGGACGTGGATTTTCACTTCATCGATGAACTGCATGGTCGTCTTCCCTATCCTGTTTCAAGAAACAACAAGAGCCCGGAACTCGAAAGTCCCAGGCTCTTCGGTTCTTGCGACCCGCCACCATTTAGCTGGCCGGGTAGACGGAAACCTTCTTCTTGTCGCGGCCCAGTCGCTCGAACTTCACCACGCCATCGATGAGGGCGAAGAGGGTATAGTCCTTGCCGCAGCCGACGTTGGTGCCCGGGTGGATCTGGGTGCCACGCTGGCGGTAGATGATGTTCCCCGCCTTGACGTTCTCGCCGCCGTACTTCTTGCAGCCGAGTCGTTTTGATTCCGAATCGCGTCCGTTCCGTGTGGAGCCGACGCCTTTCTTGTGTGCCATGGTGTTAAACCTCCTGACGGCTTGCCGTATCGGTAGTCAGGACTGCCGGGCCGTCGCTGCAAAATACGTGTTGCTGATTACCCGTTGATCTTCTCGATCTTGAGTACGGTTCTCGGTTGACGGTGCCCACGCAGTTTCCTGCTGTTTTTGCGCCGCTTGGACTTGAAGACAAGGACCTTCTTGTCCTTGCCCTGCTCGACAATCTTGCCGACCACAGAGGCGCTGGGCACTAACGGTGTTCCGATTTTGACCGTTTCGCCGCCAACCATCAGGATGTCCTTGAGTTCGATGGTATCGCCTACCGCCCCCTCAAGCTTCTCGACTTTCAGAAAGTCGCCTTCGGAAACTTTGTACTGCTTCCCTCCGGTTCTCACTACCGCGTACATGTACTTCACCACCTTTACACAAATTTTTTGAAGAGCTTGGAAGGTTAACCGGAACAGCGCGATGAGTCAAGGAATTTTTATTCCAGCCCCACCATCACGTCGTCGCCAACGACTTCCACCGGATAGACTTTGAGGGTGTACTCGGGGAATTCCTTGCAGGTGCCTGTCTTCAGGTTGAAGCGGTAGCCGTGGCGCTGGCAGGAGAGGTGCTCGGCGTCCTTGACCAGGGCCCCGGAGAGGGGGGCTCCCTGGTGGGGGCACTCGGTCTCGCAGGCGTAGACGCTTCCCTTGGCCTTGACGAGGAGGATCTCCTGGCCATTGACGGTGACGACCTTTTTCCCCCAGTCGGGGATTTCTGAAACCTTGGCGGCGAATACCATGTGCAATCCTCCTTGCGAGAGATGATATCAGCTGATGGCGATCTCGAACTGCTCCTGGTGGAAACCGGGCTTGGCCCGGACGGTGATCCGCTTCTTGAATTTTTTCTCCAGCTCCTCCAGCCCCCGGCGTTCCTCGTCGTAGAGGAGGTCTGCCACCTGGGGATGGACGGTGAGGGTCGCCTTGGTGCCGCGGATGTCGAGCATCTCCCGGCGCAGTTCCCGGAAGATCTCGTGGCAGACGGTGGTCTTGGACTTCACGTAGCCGCGCCCCTCGCAGTAGGGGCAGGGCTCGCACATCATCCTGCCGATGGACTCCCGGACCCGCTTGCGGGTCATCTCCACGAGGCCCAGCTCCGAGATCTTCAGGATGTTGGTCTTGGACTTGTCGGCCTTCATGGCCTCTTCCAACGCCGTGAAGATCTTCTCCCGGTTCACCTCCTTCTCCATGTCGATGAAGTCGATGATGATGATCCCGCCGATGTTGCGGAGCCGGAGCTGGTAGGCGATCTCCTTGACCGATTCCAGATTGGTCTTGAGGATCGTGTCCTCCAGGTTGTGCTTCCCCACGTAGCGGCCGGTGTTGACGTCGATGGCGGTCAGGGCCTCGGTCTGCTCGATGATGATGTAGCCGCCGCTCTTGAGCCAGACCTTGCGCCCCAGGGCCCGGCTGATTTCCACCTCCAGCCCGAAATGGTCGAAAATGGGCTCCTCGTCGTCGTAGAGCTCCATGGAGTACTTCATCTTGGGCATGAAGGTGGAGATGAACTGGACGATCTTGTCGTGCTCGTTCTTGGAGTCGACCACGATGCGGGAGACGTCCTCGGTGAGGATGTCGCGGATCACCTTCTGGGTCACGTCCAGGTCGGCGTGGATGAGGGAAGGGGCGTGCCCCTTCTCGTTGCGCTTCACCACCTCGTCCCAGAGCTTGGTCAGATAGTGCATGTCGGCCACGAGGTCCTCTTCGCTCTTCCCCTCGGCGGCGGTCCGGACGATGAAGCCGCCATTCTGGGGCTTCATACGTTCGACGATCTCCTTGAGCCGTTCCCGCTCCGCCTCTTCCTCGATGCGGCGGGAGATCCCCACGTGGTCCACGGTGGGCATGTAGACCAGATGCCGGCCGGGAAGGGAGATGTGGGAGGTGATCCGCGCCCCCTTGGTGCCGATGGGCTCCTTGGATACCTGTACCAGGATCTCCTGCCCCTCCTGGAGGAGCTCCTCGATGGGGTGAAGGGGCTGGAGCACCTGCTGTTCGCTGTCTCCGTCCTCCCCGCTTCGTTCCATGAAGGAGTCGAACTCTTCCATGGCGTCGAAGACGTCCGCCACGTAGAGGAAGGCCGCCTTTTCCAGGCCGATGTCCACGAAGGCCGCCTGCATGCCGGGGAGGACCCGGACGACTTTCCCCTTGTAGATGTTGCCGACGATCCCCTTCTCGCGGCTCCGCTCGATGTAGAGCTCGGCGATGGTGCCGTTCTCGATGAGGGCGATGCGGGTCTCGTGGGAGGATGTGTTGATTACCAGTTCATTGGCCATTGCAGGTACCCTGTATAGGTGAAATCAAAGATTTTTTGAAGAGGACGTCGAGCTTTTCGATGCGGGCATCGGCCAGCTCTTCGGGCGAAAGCCCCGTGATGGCGGCAGCGTATTCGAGGGGTTTGCCCCGGCCGATGGTCAGCTCCAGCGTTGGGCCATCGACGGTGAGCCCTGCCAGCTCGTGGCGCAGATCGTATTCCTGAACCCGCCCCTTCTTTTCCCGGCGGAGCGGGAAGCTGTCGCGGGTAAGGAAGGCCTCCGCCCGGGCGGAAAGGTTGCTGGCTGCTTTCTCCGGCAGGGTGATCCGATAGCGGACCTTGTCCATGAGCACCGACAGGGATTGGGTTCCCGGCGGGACCACGACTGCCTCGATAATCCGCATCCCCTGGGGGAGGGCGGCGTTGAGCCGGTGCTGCACCTCCTCCGGCGTCGGGCCGGGAACGAGCTCCATGTCGAGATACTCGGCCCACGATTCTACACCTACCGAAAGGGCGGTGGCAAACGAGAATTTGGGGTGGGGATGGAATCCCTGGGAGAAGCGGATGGGGAGCCGCGCGCGCCCCACGGCCCGGGTGAAGAGGCCGATCATCTCCAGGTGGCTCAGATACCGCATAGCGTCGGTCTTGGTGTAGCGCAGCCGCATGGTCACCTTGGCGTCGGCTGCGGCGGGGGGCGCCATGGTAGGTGACGTGCCGCTTTTCTGCCATGCCGGGTCGGTGGTTCGCATGGCGATCCTGTCGAAGTCGCAGATTCCGCAGCCGGTGCAGCGGCCGGTGCGGCAGTCACCGGTGGCTTCCCCTGCCCAGGCCTTTTCAAGCTCCTGCCGCAGGAACGACCTGGTTACGCCGAAATCCAGGTGGTCCCAGGGGAGGACTTCGTCGAGCCCCCGGCGACGGTGGTAGAAGGCGGGGTCCATGCCGCAGGCCGAGAAGGCCTCGCGCCACGCAGTGCTGTTCAGCCGGTCTCCCCACCCGTCGAAGCGGCAGCCCAGCTTCCACGCCTTTGCCAGCACAGCGCCCAGGCGCCGGTCCCCCCGGGCGAAGACCCCTTCCATGAAGGAGAGGGGGGCGTCGTGCCACTTGAGGGTGAGTTTCCGCTTCTTGAGCTCGTCCCGGAGAAACCGCTGCTTTGCCACGGTTTCTTCGGTGGTGATCTGGGGCTCCCACTGGAAGGGGGTGTGGGGCTTGGGGACGAAGGTGGAGACCGAGACGTTCACCTCGCCGCCGCCGGCCCGCTTCCCCTCCAGCTTCACCTTGCGGGCCAAGTCGGCGATGCCAAGGAGGTCCTCGTCGGTTTCGCCGGGGAGCCCGATCATGAAGTAGAGCTTGATGACCCGCCAGCCGCTGGAGAAGGCCTCGAAGGCGTTGCGGAGCAGGTCCTCCTCGGAGATCCCCTTGTTGATGATCTGCCGCAGCCGCTCGCTCCCCGCCTCGGGGGCCAGGGTGAAGCCGGTCTTGCGGACCTTGCGGATCTCCTCCACCAGTTCCTGGCTGAGGCTGCCGACCCGAAGCGACGGGAGGGCCACGGCGATCTTCTCGTGGGCATAGCGCACCATCAGCTCCCGCAGAAGCGGCGTGAGGCAGCCGTAGTCGCCGGTGGAAAGCGAAAGAAGCGACACCTCGTCGTAGCCGGTATTCCGCAGCGTCTCCTCCACGAGCCGGAGGATCGTTTCCGGGGAGCGCTCCCGCACCGGCCGGTAGAGGTAGCCCGCCTGGCAGAAGCGGCAGCCGCGGGTGCACCCCCGGCCGATCTCGATGCTCACCCGGTCGTGGATCGTCTTGAGAAACGGCACCACCGGCGCCGTGGGGTAGGGGGCCGTATCCAGGTTCGAGAGAAAACGCCGCCGTACCCGGTCGTAGCCGGGCCGCAGGGGGGTGATGGCGTCGATGGTGTCGTCACCGTTATAGCGGGTCTCGAAAAAGGAGGGGACGTAGACCCCCGCGATGTCGGCAAGGCGCTCCAGGAGCCACTGCTTCGTCTCGCCGTTCCGCTTTCGCTCTCGACAGGCTGCGGCGATCTCCACCACCGCCTCCTCGCCGTCTCCCAGGAGGACGGCGTCCAGGAAGTCGGCCAGGGGCTCAGGGTTGCAGGCGCAGGGGCCCCCGGCAATCACCATGGGGAATTCATTTCCACGATCCGCGGCCCGGAAGGGGATGCCGGCCAGGTCGAGCATGGTGAGGATATTGGTGTAGGAGAGCTCGTACTGGAGGGTGAAGCCGATGATGTCGGCCCGGGCCAGGGGTGTATGGCTCTCCAGGGTGGCGAGGGGCTCGCCGAGACTTCTCAGTTGGGCCTCCCGGTCAGGCCAGGGGGTGTAGACCCGTTCCGCGGCGATTCCCTCTTCCCCGTTCAGGATGTCGTAGAGTATCTGGAACCCCAGGTGGCTCATCCCCACCTCGTAGACATCGGGGAAGGCGAGAACGAAGCGGAGTTCGGCCCCTTCCTTGGGACGGGTTCCGATTTCATCTCCCGTGTATCGGACTGGTTTTTCTATGGCTAACAGCTTGTTATGCGACACCGGGGTTTCTCCATGGAGGGGCGACAGGGAGGCTGCCGCACAGGTTAAATGTATAAATCTAGTGAAAGAGTTGGCGTTTGGCAAGGCAAAAGACCCCCCGTTCGTCCTGGCTGTCCCATTCGGTCCGGCGGGACGCGTTGCCTCATATACGGTAATCACTGGATGATATGGGGCCGAGATCTGTCCGTTTGCGCTGTCCGTTCGTTGCAACTTGAGCCTGAATACACGTCAATTCAGAGCGTTAGATATTTTGCTTCGCAGTGGCACGCTCCCTGCCTAAGGGAAAAAACAAAATATCCTTTGGAGGTGTTGTAATGAAAAAAGTTGTTTCCTCGATCGTTGCTGCTCTTGTAGCCGTTGCCTTTGCCGGTGCTGTTTTCGCCACCGAGCCAAAGAAAGAAGCCGCTCCTGCTGCCGCTCCGGCCGCTCCTGCTGCTGAAGTGAAGAAAGAAGAGAAGCCGGTCAAGAAGGCCAAGAAAGTCAAGAAAGCCAAGAAAGCCGTGAAGAAGGAAGAAGCTGCCACCCCGGCTACCCCGGCTGCTCCTGCTGCTCCTGCTGCGAAGTAACAAGTCCCCTAAGGACGCAAAAAAGCCGCATCTTCGGATGCGGCTTTTTTTGTGTCCACGTTGCCGGCTTGGTGATCCGACCACTGTCCGGACTATTCTTCCTGCCAGACATAGGGTGGATCCACGTACGGTTCGAAGAAACCGGGCCAGGAGACGAAGAAGGTGGCCGCCTCTCCCGCGCCGGCAAGGGTCCTCACCACGGTCATTCCCACCCCTTTCAGCGGTCCGACGGTCAACCCCTTTGCCGGGCCTTCTTCCTGCCATGTGACATAGATCTGTTTGGGGAACTCCAGCCATCCCGTCGCCGCGTTGGCAACGCCCCTGGCGAATTTGTTGGCCATGCCGTCCACCACCTCCTGGGCCGAGGCGCTGTCGATGGAGTTCGGTCCAATGGCGTGGGCCTGCCGGTGCGGGCCGAGGACGAGCAGGGCGGCCATGGTGGCCCCGGCAATCAGCGGGGCCGGTTTCATTGCACATCACCCTGTGCGGCTGGGGTCGTCTCTCCGCTTTCAGTCACGGTTGTCCGCTCGGGAGCATCCCATCCCTTCCAGACGAAATCGGGGTCGATCATGGGATCGTAATAGCCCGGCTGGGGGACGGCGAAAAAGACCGCCTCGGTGGCGCCGATGAAGGCCCGGTACAGCGTCATGCCGATCCCCTTGAGGGGGCCAATGACGTAACCGACGTCCCCGCGGTCCCGGACGGTCAGATACGACTGCTTCGGCAGTTCCACGATGGAGGTGGCGACATTGGTCACGCCCCGGGCCAGTTTGTAGGCCATCTTCTCCACGATGAATTCTGCCTTCGGTTCATCCTGGGCAAGGAGGGGTGTGGAGCAGGAAAGGGTCAGCGTCAGGGCAAGAAACCATGCGAAACCGCGCATAAATTCTCCTTTTTCGGCAAGGTTGGGACCTGCTTTCCCTTGTAGCATACTTACAGGCAGGTGGCAAGCGACCTCAGTCGAAGAGGGTGGGCTCTTTGGGTAGGTACGGCGCGAGTTTTTTCATCAGCTGGTTGAGCTTGTCGATGTAATGCTCGGTGTTCTCGTCGGGCCGTGCCGGGTCGTGGCGGGAGACCGGTTTGCAGTTTTCGTAGACGGTTACCCCTTTCCCGTGTCCGGTGACGTAGTAGCTGATCTGGTCGCCGGCCCGGAACGGGCGTTCGGCGCGTAGGGCGATCTCGAAGGCGGCCGACGGGTTACGCTTCCCCTGGCGGACCTTCTGGAGGTAGGTGGCCGGCGCTTCGCCGAGGGTTTCAGTGCGGGCGAGGCCCTCGATGGGTATGAGGTGGTCCCGTAGTCGCCGGATGCAGTCGTCGTGCATGGCCGGGATTTTCCCCCCTTCGCCATGCAGCAGGAGCCGGATCGCCTCTGCCATGAAGTCGCGCAGATACCGCTCTATACCCCGGGAGCGGAGGGCACTTCCCCTGACGGTAACTTTCCCGGCGTGGTCGAGGAGGGCGTAATTCTTCATCTTGTAGGAGAAGATGGCGCGGTAGCGGCCGTCCATTTCCACCGCGATTCCTTCGGGGAGGGTTGTGGAGAGGTCCCGGACAAGGGCCTCCTCCTGCTCGCTGTTCTCCACCCCCGGTGGCGGTATGAAGTAGATGCCGTCGGTATCCACCTCCACGGGGCGGGCTCCCCGCTGACGGAGCCAGTCGATCATGGCCTGGATCATCCCCCGCCCCCTGCGGGTCACCGCGGCGGCGAGGCCCACATCGGAAAAGGTGTGGATGGTGGTCCCTAGATAGCCGTAGAAGGAGTTTATGAGCACCTTAAAGGTCTGCTGGAGCGCGTTGAAGTAGTCGCGCTCGTGGGTTTCTGTGGCTGTTCGGGCGCGTTCCTTGGCGGCGAGGCGGAACTGCCGCAGCTCCGCCAGAAGCGGCAGGAAGAGTCCCAGGTGCTCCCTTTGGGGGGAGAGGCCGTAGGCGAGCATGATGGAGGGGTAGAGGGAAGCTACGTCGCAGTGGACGATGGGGCCGAGAACGCCCGTCTCGAAGACGTCGGTGTATCCCCCCTCAAAGGCCCCGCCGGCACCGGAAGGCTTCGGGACCGCGGCACCCCGCCGCAGGTATTCCCGGAGAAAGAGGGCGTTGATCCGCGTGGCGTTACCCCGGATGACGCAGTTCTGGTATGAGTAGGGAAAGATGCGTGCCTGGAGGAACCAGGGGTAGGAGAGGAGCCGCGACAGGGCCAGGGTTTCCCGCACGTCGTCCAGGTTGTAGCGCCTGAGGGCCTCCGGGTCGGTGCGGAAGGCTTCGTCCATGGCCTGGCGGTCCAGGTAGACCCGGTCGGGGGCGGCGAAGCCGAAGTGGATGGCCGCCTGCTTGAGGCCGTGGCTCTCCAGTGCCCGGCTGGAGACGTCGTAGATCTGGAGGAGGAAGTAGGTGTCCATGACCGAGCGGCCGTAGATGTCCCAGCGGGGATAGTCGATGATCCGCTCCGCCACGGTGAACCGGGAGGGGTGGACCCGGGGTTCGCTCCCGTCGCGTCCCCATCGGAGCCTGACCCCGTGCCGGGCCGCCCGGGCACGGATGTATTCCAGATCGAAGCGGAAGAGGTTGTGCCCCTCGATCACGTCCGGGTCCCGCTCCCGGATGATGGCGGTGAGCCGCTCCAGCATCGCCTGCTCGGACATTTCGTGGGCCGACAGGTATTCCTCGTATCCCCCCTCCTCCATGACGGCGATGGAGAGGATGCGGTCCTCCTCCCGGGCCGGGTTGGAGAACTCGAATCCCTCGGCGCAGGCGGTCTCGATGTCCAGGGCCAGGCGGCGCAACTGGGTGAATTCAAGCCCCTTGAAAAAGGTGGCGCCGGTGAGGAGGAGGTGCTGGTGAACCGGGTCCGAGAGAAAGAGGTAGGGGGCGTCGGGTGCCGAGGGGGTATGGCCCGTCCGTTTCGCGAGGAAATCCCGGGCGGCGAGGCATTCCGACCAGTCGTTGAAGAGGGCCAGGTGGCGGTAGTCGCCGGGGCCGGCGAGGGGGCGGAGGTGGACGGTGCTCCGAAAGTCAGCCAGGAGCGCCGGGTCCTCCAGGAGGATGAAGGGGTGGAAGGGGGAGTCCCGGAAGACGACACCGTCAGGTGTGCGGATGAAGAGGCGGATGAAGCGCCCCGCCAGCTCGGCGGCAACGATCCCTTCCGTGGGGTCGGCGCCGGACAGGATGGGATTGTCGGTGAGGCGGAGCTCGGCCATGGCGGCCCTCGGGGAGACAAAAAAGGCACGGTCTTGGGACCGTGCCTTTCGTTTGTAGCCGCGTAAGGCTACCCTGCGGCGTGCTTCGCCAGGTAGTCGGCGACGCCGGCGGCCGTCGGTTTCATGGCCTCGTCACCTTCCTTCCAGTTGGCGGGGCAGACCTGGTCGCCGTGGGTTTCCACGAACTGGAGGGCGTCGAGCATCCGCAGGGCCTCGTCAACGCTCCGCCCCAGGGGGAGGTCGTTGATGACGGCGTGGCGGACCACCCCCTTGGTGTCGATGAGGAAGAGCCCCCGCAGGGCAACGCCGGCGCTCTCGAACAGGACTCCGTACTGGGTAGCGATCTCCTTCTTCAGGTCGGCCACCAGAGGGTACTGGATGTTGCCGATGCCGCCGTCCTCAAGGGGGGTGTTCTTCCAGGCCAGGTGGGTAAACTTGGAGTCCACGGAGACGCCGATGACCTCGCAGTTCTTGGCCTTGAACTGGTCCAGCTTTTTGTTGAAGGCGAGGATCTCCGAGGGGCAGACGAAGGTGAAATCCAGGGGATAGAAAAACAGGATAACGTATTTGCCGCGATAGCTCGACAGCTTGATGGTGGCAAAGGTGTTGTCGGGCAGAACCGCGTCGGCGGCGAAATCAGGGGCCTCTTTGGTGACAAGGGTACACATGCACATGGTATGGTCTCTCCTTTCGTGCGGCTGAATAAATTGAATTGACAGAGAAAGGGATACCAGCCGATGGGCGCCTTGTCAACGAAAAAAGATAAAAAGAATCCTGTTTATCTTTTGAAGGTGGATTTACCCCTTCACATCCCCCTGGATGCCGATGGTCACTTCCCTGAAGGGGATATCCTTTCCGCTGGCGGCCAGGGCTTGGCGGGCCGCCATGACGATGCCTCCGCAGCAGGGGACCTCCATCCGCAGGACCGTGATGCTCTTGATGGAAGAGACCTTGAACAGTTCGGTCAGCTTCTGGAGATAGGCGTTGTTGTCATCCAGCTTGGGACAGCCAATGACCAGAGCCTTTCCCTCCAGGAACTCCCGGTGAAAGTCGCCGTGGGCGAAGGCCGCGCAGTCGGCGGCGATGAGGAGGTCGGCGTCCTGGAAGTAGGGGGCCGTGGTGGGGACCAGGTGGAGCTGCACGGGCCACTGGCGGAGCCGGCTGGCGATCGCTACCCCCGCGGGCTGTTCGCCGGCGGGCTCGGGATTCGCGAAGCTCATGGCCCGGGAGCCGGGGCAGCCGCCGCCGGCGTGGTGCCCGTGGGGCTGCGGGGCAGGGGGCTCGTGGTGGGCTGGTTCGCGGCCGATCCTTTTCAAGTGATTATCCACTGCCGCCTCGTCGAACTCGTCCGCTTCCCGCTCGATGATGCGGATGGCGTCCTGGGGGCAGTCGCCGAGGCAGGCCCCGAGGCCGTCGCAGAGGTTGTCGGCGGCGAGGACCGCCTTGCCGTTTACGATGGAGATGGCCCCTTCGGCGCAGGCGGGGACGCAGAGGCCGCAGCCGTTGCACTTCTCCGCGTCGATGGTAACGATTTTCCGGATCATGGTCTTGCTCCTCTATTGGTTCATTTTAGGAATCTTCTGTAGGGGCGCGGTTTCCGCGCCCTGGGCGGGGTGACCCCGCCCCTACGAATTGGCTGTTTCAGGAAAAAAAGTGCCAGAGGTAGTCGAGCCTCCCCCGCATGATCATCCTCCGCCCAGAGAAGCCCATGACCTCCCGGATCTTCGCCCGGTACTCCTTGCTGTAACAGTGAACACGGCAGTGCTTGCACGAGGGCTTCGGGTCCAGGGGGCATGTGCGGCGCTTCTGGATGCCGTGGGCCAGGAGCCCGGCGCAGTCGGGGCAGAGCTCCACTCCCCTGGAATAGCGGTGCCGCAACTCCGGCGGCAGGTCAAGGAGTGTCCGGAGGGAGCGATTGTGGCGGGCATGGCAGTAGACCCTGACGAAGTCGACGAGTACCCTCACATCCTTCAGCTGCTTGTTCGTGAACGTTTTCATGGGGCCATAATAGGGCAGCTGGACCGCGTTTGTCATGACCCATGTCAAAAAAGCGCGCTTTCGCCAAAACCGTACCGGCAGGGGCCTTTTTGCTTTTCCCCCCGTTCTGTGCTATGAAACCCCCTATGAACAGTGAACCCGTCATTATCCCCCGCCCCGATCATCCCATTTCCCGCTCCCTCGTGAGCCCCAACGCCCTCCGGGTCCTCTACCGGCTCAAGGACAACGGCTACATCGCCTACCTGGTGGGGGGATGCGTCCGGGACCTCCTCCTGGGGCGGGAGCCCAAGGATTTCGATGTTGCCACCGACGCCACCCCCAACCAGGTGAAACGCCTCTTCCGCAACTGCCGCCTGGTGGGGCGCAGGTTCCGGCTCGCCCACATCCATTACCAGGACGAGATCATCGAGGTGGCCACCTTTCGGGCCCTGGCGCCCGAAGAACTGGCGGAGGCGGATACGGCGCCGGCGGCAGTGGAGGCTGTGCCGGCCGACGGGGAACGTCCCCGGGCGCCGCGGCACGTGGTGAGCGATGAGGGGATGGTCCTGCGGGACAACGTCTTCGGGACGCCGGGAGAGGACGCCCTGCGCCGGGACTTCACCGTGAACGCCCTGGCCTACAGTATCGCCGACTTTTCCATCATCGACTTTGCGAAGGGCATGGAGGATCTGCGCAACGGGGTGATCCGGACCATCGGCGACCCCGTGGTCCGCTTCATCGAAGACCCGGTCCGGATGATCCGGGCGGTGCGCTTTGCCGCCATCCTGGGCTTTACCGTGGAGAAGGCCACCTGGAGGGCACTCCGGGAGCTGGCTCCTGCCATTACCCGGGCCACGGCGCCCCGGCTCTACGAGGAGGTGCTGAAACTCTTCCTCTCGGGCGAAGGGGAGCGGGTCTACCAGCTCTTGCGCCAGGCCGGGCTCTTCGGTTATCTCTTCCCCGGTTTCAGCGCTTGGCTCGACAGGGAGAGCGATGGCTTCCCCCACTCCCAGATCGGCAAGGCCCTGGAATGGGTGGACGGGCAAGTGGGGAGCGGGGAGCCGGTGTCGCCGCCGCTGCTTCTTGCACTCATGTTCGGCGAGTACGTGGAGGAGCGAGCAGAGGAGCTAATGACGGCCGGGATGCAGGTTACGGACGCGGTCAATGAGGCCCTGGCCGGGTTTCTCGGCGAGCAGGGGCCGATCATTGCCATTCCCCAGCGCATTGGCCTCGCCATGCGGGAGATTCTGCTGCTCCAGCACCGCCTCGCGAAGATACCGGGGAAGCGGCCCCAGGGGGTGCTTGCCCGGTCATGCTTCGCCGAGGCCCTGGCCTATCTGCGCTGCCGGTGCGCGGTGACGGGGGAAGGGGAGAAGATTCTCGCCTGGTGGGAGCGGTACAGCCGTGACAACACCATGCCGCCGGTGGAACCGGGGACTGGTGAAACGGAGGAGAAGTCCGCAAAGCGCCGCCGGCGCCGGGGAAAAAGGCGCAAGCCCGCTCCCGCCTGAGTGCCGCCAAGCTCGCCGGTTTTGTTCGCCATGCATTCACCATGACCCGTTGTGGGGGGACCCCTGCGTCGTCCCTGCGGCACAGGGGAATCACACATGATTCCTCAGCATCAGCTCCTGGGGAGTGGGGCTCAGGTAGACCTGCTTCAGAAGATAGTCCTGCCCGTACTTCCTGATATAGTGCCGCAGGAGCGTCACCGGCACGATAAGCGGCACGAGCCGCTGATGGTACTCCCCGATCACCTCCTGGAGCTCTCCCTTTTCCTCGGGGGTCAGCTCTTTCTTGAAGTAGCCGGCGATGTGCTGGAGCACGTTGGTGTTCTTGCGTACCGTGGCGTGGAGGGCGAGGGCCTTCAGAAAAAGCTCCTGGTAACGGTGAAAGAGTTCGTCGCGCGGCATCTCCTTGCCGTGGGCCACCAGTTTCCCCATCTCCCGGTAGATTGCGGGGCTGTGGGCCATGATGAGGAGCTTGTGGGCCGTGTGGAACTCCACGAGCCGCCCCACGGTTTTTCCCCCTTTGAGGAGGTCCTTCCAGCGCCGGTAGGCGAAGACCCGTTCGATGAAGTTCTCTCTGAGCCCCATGTCGTGGAGCCGCCCCTCCTCTTCCACGGGGAGGAGCGGAAAATGCTCCGTCACCGCCCTGGCGAAGAGCCCTCGTCCCACTTTTGCCGGCATACCCGTGCTGTAGACCTTGACGTTGAAGAGTCCTGAGCTCGGTGAATCCTTCTTGAAAATGAAGCCGCAGAGGTCCTCCCGCTCCAGTTCTGTGACCCGCTTTGCGCACCAGGAGAGCATGCGGTTGGTGTGGTCGACGTGGGTTTTGTTGGTGACGAGCCTGACGCCTTCCCCGTCGCGCTCCAGCCGCATGGCCTCCCGGGGGACCGGCAGGCCGCACCCCACTTCGGGACAGACCGGAACGAACCGGAAGAACCGGCCCAGGGTGTCGGTGATGTAGCGGTCGTGCTTATGGCCGCCGTCGTAGCGGACTTTTTCGCCCAGGAGGCAAGAGCTGACGCCGATCTTGATGGGGGAAGGAGTGGTCATGGTCATGGCGCTAACGGCTCCTTTCAAAAAAAAGATTCATGAACTGCCGCGTTGTGCCGATGATATCTCATGAAGGTGTATGTGCACTTCACTCTTTCTTTCTGGGTTTTCAGAGTAAAAGGTTAATTAATAAAGATCGCGGACGGTGGCTGACCGGTCTTGAAAAGAAGGCGTCGGCTGATATAATTGTGCCGTCTGATGCTTGTAAATCAAGCCCTTCGGGAGAAATTTAGTGGATTTGGTCTGTTGTTGGCACAAGGAAGTGGTGGAACCGGGGGGATGCCCCAATATCGGCGAGGGGGAGGAGGTTCTCTATACCTCCTACCAGCGGCGGGTCCTTGAAAAATGTATCGACTGTCCCAACTTCCGCAACGATATCCTGAAACTCCAGGAGACGGGACACCCCCTGGGGGCAGTGGTTCCGTTCCTCGTCGGCGAGGTTCAGGAGCAGCGGGGAAGGCTCCAGTCCATGGGAAGCTTCCTTGACAGCCGGGATCGGGAAATCAAGTTCCTGCACGAAATCAGCCTCGTTCTCCAGACCTCCGTCGACCTGGACGAAGTCCTTTCGGTGGTCATGACCGCCATCACCGCCGGCAAGGGGTTCGGCATGAACCGGGCGTTCCTGCTGCTGGCCGACAAGGAGCGGAAGCTCCTCCGGGGCTACCTGGGAGTGGGCCCCCGGGACTACGGCGAGGCGTGGGGGATCTGGCAGGAGATTCAGCAGGGCGATTTCACCCTCAAGGAGATGGCCAAGGACTTCTACCAGACCAAGCTCACCTCCGAGAAGCAGAAGTTCCACGACATCCTGGAGCGGATGACCATTCCCCTGGCGGATCAGAACCATGTTCTCGTCCGGTCCCTGCGGGAAAAAAGGCCGATCCTTGTGGAGAACGCCTTCCATAACCCCGACTGCGACCACTCCCTGGTCCAGGCACTGGGGGTGGACACTTTTCTGATCACCCCCCTCATCTCCCGGAACCGCCGGATCGGGGTGATCATCTCCGACAACTGCATCACCCACAAGCAGATCACCCCCCAGGACGTACAGTCCCTGGAAACCTTCGCCTTTTCGGTGGCCTTTGCCATCGAGCGGGCTTCCCTGTACGAGCGGCTCCAGGAGGAGCTTCTCAAGGTGACGGCCGCCAACGTGAAGCTCAAGGAGCAGCAGGAATTGATCGTGAAGATGGAGCGTATGGCGCTGGTGGGGAAGATCACCTCCAGCATCGCCCATTCCATCCGCAACCCCCTCATGATCATCGGCGGCTTTGCCCGGACGCTCCTTCGGGGGGCAGCCCAGGACGACCCCAAGCGGGAATACCTGGAGTCCATCGGCCAGGAGGCGCGCCAGCTGGAGGAGGTCCTGGAGGACATTCTCAACTATTCCGATTCCCTCTACCCGACTCTGGATACCTGGGACGTGAACCAGCTGGTGAGCTCCGTCTGCCGCGAGCTGAACGGGCGCCTCCAGGAGCGGCGGGTGGCCTGCCGGCTCCGTCTCGAAGCCAGTATTCCCCCCGCCCGCATCGACTACAAGCAGGTGGCCTACTGTGTGCGGACCATCATCAATACGGCCATGGAACGGATGCCGGAGGGGGGGGAGATCAGGGCCGAAACCCTTCGCGAGAACGGCTGGATCGTGGTGGAGGTCTGGGTCAGCGGCGTGCCCCTGAGCCCGGAGAGCATCGAGGCCATGACGACCCCCTTCGGCTCCACCGAGGAGTTGGGATCAGGGCTCGGCGTCGCCATCTGCAAGACAATCATGGAGAAGCACGGAAACATCTTCGAGGTCAGCACCCCTGCCGGGGGTGGGACCCGGTATATCATCAAATTACCCGTGAACAGGGAGGAGACGCAACATGGCACGATTGCTGGTGGTTGACGACGAAAGCGGCATCAGGCTGCTCTATTCACAGGAGCTGGCGGACGAAGGGCACGAGGTGGCGACCGCCGCCACCGCCGCCGAGGCGGTAGAGCGGATCAAGGAGAGCGAATTCGACCTGATCGTCCTCGACATCAAGCTCAAGAACGAGAGCGGCCTCGACCTCCTCCAGAAAATCGTCAAGGAGCGGCACAACCTTCCGGTGATCCTCTGCACCGCCTTCTCCTGCTTCAAGGATGATTTCTCCGCCTGGCTCGCCGATGGCTACGTGGTGAAATCCAGCGACCTGACGGAACTCAAGGAGGAGGTCAAGCGCGTTCTGGCGAAGAAAGGGAAGTGAGATGGCGAGGTGCCTCGCTCCCTCGCTCGATACTATAACCATATAAAAGGAGCATCCCATGAAAGCAGTCATTATGGCCGGCGGGTTCGGCACCCGCATCCAGCCCCTGACGAGCAGCATCCCGAAACCGATGATTCCGCTGCTGAACCGTCCCATCATGCTCCACATCGTGGAACTGCTGAAGAAATACGAGATCACCGACCTCGTGATGCTCCTCTATCACCAGCCGGGGGTCATCAAGAACTTCTTCCGGGACGGCACCGACTTCGGGGTGAAGATCACCTACGTGACCCCGCTCCAGGACATGGGGACCGCCGGCGCGGTCAAGTGTGCCGAAAAGTTCCTGGACGAACGGTTCCTCGTCATCAGCGCCGACCTCCTGACCGACTTCAATCTCCAGAAGATCATAGACTCCCACGAGGACAACAAGGCCCTGGCCACCATCACCCTCACCTCGGTGAAGGATCCGCTCCAGTTCGGCGTCGTCATCACCGACAAGGAGAAGCGGATCACCCAGTTCCTGGAGAAACCGGGGTGGGGCGAGGTGATCTCCGACACCATCAACACCGGCATCTACGTCTTCGAGCCGGAGATTTTTACCCATATCCCCCCCGAGGAGAACTACGACTTCTCCCAGGATCTCTTCCCGAAGCTCCTGGCGCAGCAGAAGCCCCTTTTCGGCTACACCGCCAAGGGGTACTGGCGCGACATCGGCAACACCGACTCCTACCGTGAGGCCCACCACGACATCTTCAAGGGGAAGGTGAACGTGAAGATCGACGAGACGAAACAGGACCTGGTGGGGAAGGACCTGCGGCTCGGCTCCGACGTGAACCTTGACGAGCACATTACCCTGGAGGGGACGGTGGTCGTCGGCGACAACTCCCAGGTCTTCGAGAGCGCCCACATCAAGGACACGGTCATCGGCCGCAACTGCACCATCGAGGCGGGGGTCCGCCTCAACCGCTGCGTCATCTGGGACAACGTCTACGTGAAGAAGGGGGCAAAGCTTCACGACAGTGTCCTCTGCAGCAACGTGAGGGTGGGGCATGGGGTCGTTATGGAAGAGGGTGTCATCGTGGCCGACGACACCTCCATCGGCGAAGAGGCCTACATCAAGCGCGACGTGAAGATCTGGCCCCGGAAGGTGATCGAGGCGGGGGCCACCGTCACCGGCAACCTGATATGGGGGGAGAAGTGGAAGAAGGCCCTCTTCGAGGGGGCCATGGTCAAGGGCCTCACCAACATGGAGCTCACGCCCGAGTTCGTGGCCAAGCTGGGCTGTGCCTATGGCACCACCCTCCCCAAGGGGAGCTTTGTCATCTCGGGCCGCGACGCCTACCGCTCGTGCCGGATGCTGAAAAGGAGCTTCATCGGCGGGCTCCTCTCCGCAGGCATCAGCGTGCGTGACCTGACCATGGTGCCGATGCCGGTTCTGCGCTACAAGCTCCGCACCTTCGGCGAGGCGGGGGGGCTCTTTTTCCGCCAGGCCCTCGACGACCCCGCATCCACCGAGATCGTCTTTCTGGACAGCGACGGACTCGACTTCTCCAGTTCCATGGGGAAGAACGTGGAGCGGATCTTCTTCAAGGAGAACTTCCGCCGGGCCCACCACACGGAGCCGGGCGCCCTGGCCGAGATACCCCAGCAGGTGATGGATTTCTACCGGGAGGGGTTCCTCCACGCCATCGGCAAGTCGCCCCTCCAGAAGAAGCAGTTCAAGGTGGTGATCGACTTCAACCACTCCTCGGCCAGCCAGCTCCTCCCCGGCATCCTGACCCAGATGGGGTGCGAGGTCATCAGCCTCAACGCCTACGTGGACGAAGAGCGGGGGGTCCAGGCCGTGTCGGAGCGTAAGCAGAGCCTGAGCCAGCTCTCCAAGATCGTCGCCACCCTGGAGGCCAACGCCGGATTCTGGCTCGACCCCGGCACCGAGGGGGTCATCGTGGTGGATGAGGCCGGCAAGGTCTACGAAGGGGCCGATCTCCTGCCGCTCATGGTGGGGCTGGCACTTCGCTCCGGCGAGAAGGGGCTTTTCGCGGTGCCGGTTTCGGCGCCGTCGGCCATCGAGCGGATGGCCCAGGAACGCGGATGCGCCGTCACCCGCACCAAGAGCGCCGACCGGGCCATGATCGAGGCCACCCAGTCCTCCGAGGTTATCCTTGCGGGTACCATGGACGGCCGCTTCGCCTTCCCCAAGTTCCAGGCCGCCTTTGACGGCTTGTTCGCCATCGCCAAGACCATCGAGCTGGTGGCCAAGGGGGGGCTCCCCATCTCCAAGGTGGCGGCGGAGATCCCCCAGCGGGCCTTTCTCCAGACCCGGGTCTCATGCGTATGGGACATGAAGGGGGGGGTCATGCGGAAGATGAGCGAGGACAGCCTCGACAAGGAGGCGAGCTTCATCGACGGAATCAAGGTCCACTTCGGCGAGGACTGGGCCCTGGTACTTCCCGACCAGTATCAGCCTTACGTCCACATTGTGGCTGAGGCCCGGGACGCCAAGACGGCCCAGAAGCTTCTTGATGAGTACAAGAAAAAGGTTGAGGGGTGGAAACGGGAACTGCAGTGAGCACGCCCCTTTCCGTCATATTCGTCTGGCACATGCATCAGCCCTGGTACAAGGACCCGGTGAAGGGTGAGTACGCCCTTCCCTGGACCTATCTCCACGCCGTCAAGGATTACTACGACATGGCGGCCATCGTGGACGACACCCCCGGGGCCCGGGCGGTCTTCAACCTGGTGCCGTCGCTCCTGGATCAGATCCTCGACTATGCCGCCGGGACGGCCGTCGACCCCTGGCTCATGCGGGGGCGGATGGCGCCGGCCGACATGACCGAGAAGGACCGGCTCTTCGTTCTGGAGAACTTCTTTTCCGCCAACCGCCAGCGGCTCATCGAGCCGAACCGCCGCTACCTGGAGCTGCTCCACCTGGCCGGTGACGGGACCAGGGTGAGGAGCCGGGAGCGGCACCGCCTCTTCAGCGACCAGGACCTCCTGGACCTCCAGGTCTGGTTTTTCCTGGCCTGGACCGGGGAGGCGGCCCGTCGCCGCTATCCCGAGCTGAAGGAGCTGGTGAGGAAGGGGCGCCACTTCACCGAGGATGACAAGGCGCTTCTCTTCAACCGCCACGCCGACATCCTCAACGGGATCATCCCCCTCTACACAAAACTCCAGGCGGAGGGTAAGGCGGAGCTGGCCGTTTCCCCCTACTATCACCCGATTCTGCCGCTTCTGTGCGACATGAAGGCGGCCAGCACCGCCATGCCGCGGGTAAACCTTCCGGCCGCCCGCTTCCGCCACCCGGAGGACGCCCGGAGCCAGATAAGCCGGGGGATCGCCCGCTTTCGGGAGATCTTCGGTTTCGCCCCGGTGGGGATGTGGCCGTCGGAAGGGTCGGTGAGTGACGAGGCCCTCGCCATCATTGCCGGCTGCGGAATCCGGTGGATCGCTACCGACGAGGAAATCCTGGCCCGAACGCTCCCCGGGGGGCTTGGCCCCGGCCGGAGAGACCTCTACCATCCCTATACCTTCCGCCATGGCGCCCGGGAGCTTAAGGCCTTCTTCCGGGATCACCTCCTGTCGGACCTGATCGGCTTCACCTACTCCTCCTGGGAACCGTCCCGGGCGGTGAATGACTTCATGGGGAGGCTGCGGGGGATCCGGGACCGCGTCCCCGGAGCGAGGGTGGTGCCGGTCATCCTCGACGGCGAGAACGCCTGGGAATACTATCCCGACAACGGCTATGACTTCCTCCGGGGCCTTTATGGAGCCACCGCGGCCGCCCAGGGGATCGAAGCGGTCACCTGCTCCGAGCTCCTGGCCCGGGAGCCGGAGCGGCGGGTCATCGAGCATATCCATCCCGGGTCCTGGATCAACGGCGACTACGGCATCTGGGTCGGCCACCCGGAGGAGAACCAGGGGTGGGATTATCTGGAGCGGGCCCGGGAGGCGGCGATCACCGCCAGTCCCCTGGTGGCCGACCTCATGGCCGTGGGGGGAGAGTGGGAAGGGGAGGGGACCGACGCGGAGCGCATTGCCCGGCTCGTCTGCACGTCTCTCTATGCCGCCGAGGGGAGCGACTGGTTCTGGTGGTACGGCGACGATCACTTCTCTGCCCACAGCGACCGCTTCGACCGGCTCTTCCGCAAGCACCTCATGAACGTCTACCGTCTTCTCGACCTGGACGTTCCCCGGGAGCTCTACGAGCCCATCAAGAAGCTTACCCCCGCGGGGCTCGTACGGGAGCCGGCGGCCCTCATCACACCCTCCATCAACGGCAAGGTGGATGACTATTTCGAATGGCTGGCGGCGGGGCTCTTCGATCTCACCAAGCAGGCGTCGGCCATGCACGCTGCGGAGAGCCTGCTCCAGTCGTTTTTCTACGGCTTCGACCGGGATAACCTCTATATCCGCCTCGACAGCCCTTCGCCCTTTGACCGGGCCCTCCTGGAGGGGGACGCCCTCCATCTCTATTTGGTGGCCGGGAGTGAGTGCCGCCTCGACATGACTTCCGCCGCCCGGACGGGGGAGCTCATGGTCAAGGGGGCCAAGGGGTGGAAGAAGGACCGGGCCCTCTGCCGCTGGGAGATTGGCCGGATCTGTGAGGTGGCGGTCCCCCTTGGTCCCCTCGGCCTTGAACCGAAGGGGAAGCTCTTCGCCTACGTGACCCTTGTCCGCGAAGGGGAGGAGTTCGGCCGCTGGCCCGCCGATTCGCCCCTCGTCCTGACCTATGTGGGGCCGGATCTCGATATGGAGAACTGGCTGATATGACAACGGAGGATCAATGTCCGAACTGAGATGGGACCCCCTCAAGCAGCACTGGGTGATTATCGCCACCGACCGGGGGCGCCGGCCCCGGGATTTTCTCGTGGACCCCGAGCCCTCGGAGATGACCAGCTGTCCCTTCTGCTACGGCAATGAAGACAAGACCCCCGCCGAGGTCTACGCGGTCCGGCCGTCCGGCGAGGCGAACACCACCGGCTGGAAGGTGCGGGCGATCCCGAACCGGTTTCCGCTGCTCCGGATCGAAGGGGAGCTCAACAGCCGCGCCTATGGCATCTACGACGTCATGAACGGCATCGGCGCCCACGAGATCATCATCGATACGCCGGACCACAACCGGGGGCTGGCCGAACTCTCCCCTGCCGAAATCACGGAGGTTCTCAAGGCGTACCGGGCCCGCTTCCTGGACCTGCGCCAGGACATCCGGTTCCGCTACATGGTCCTTTTCAAGAACCACGGGCAGCGGGCCGGCGCCACCCTTTCCCATTCCCACAGCCAGCTCATCGCCGTACCCCTCATTCCCCCGGTGGCGGCCACCGAGCTGCGGGTCTGCCGGGAGCACTATGCCAACAAGGAGCGCTGCCTCTTCTGCGACCTGCTCGATTTCGAGCTCCAGAGCGGCGACCGGATCGTCCGGGAGTTCGGCAACTACGTGGTCATGACCCCCTATGCCTCCTGCTTCCCCTTCGAGCTGAGGCTCTACCCCAAGCGGCACTCCCACGACTTCGCGCTTTCCACCGACGGCGAGCTGGCCGAGCTGGCCGTGGCCCTTAAGGACATGCTCGGCCGGCTCAAGAGCCTCCTCAAGGACCCCCCCTACAACTTCATCCTCCATACCGCACCTCCTCCGCAACCGCGACTTGGCAAGCCCGAGTTCTGGAGTTCCATCGAGTACGACTACCACTGGCACATCGAGCTGGTGCCACGACTTACCCCCATCGCCGGCTTCGAGTGGGGGACCGGCTTCTTTATCAACCCCACCTCGCCGGAGGATGCCGCCGCGTTCCTCAGGGGGGCGGAGTTGTAGGGAGAGGCACGGAGGACGAATTTACCGTAGTGTTCAGAGCTTGAGTCAATGAGAGGCCTGCCGATGAAAATCCTTCAGGTTGCATCCGAGGTTGCCCCCCTTGCCAAGACCGGCGGGTTGGCCGACGTAACTGCCGCCCTCCCCAAGGAGCTCCGGCGGATGGGGCACGATGTCAGGGTCGCCATCCCCTTCTACAAGGGGGTCGCCTCCGGTGAGTTCCCGGTGCGCAAGGCCCGCAAGAGTGCCGAGGTTGAGTTGGGGGGGGAGCTCCACAAGGGATTTCTGCGCCAGACATCCCTGGGGGACGTGCCGGTCTATCTGATAGAGAATCGGGACTTCTTCGGACGGGACCACCTCTATGGCACCCCCGAGGGTGATTACCCGGACAACCCCCGGCGCTTTGCCTTCTTCTGCCGGAGCGTACTCCAGTTTCTGAAGCGGATGGACTTTCGCCCCGACGTGATCCACTGCCACGACTGGCAGGCGGCCCTCATTCCCGTCATCCTCAGGAACGAGTTCGGCGATGATCCGTTCTTCAACCGCACCGCGGTCGTCTTCACCATCCACAACCTGGCCTACCAGGGGCTGTTTCCTGCCGAAGCCCTCCCGCAGATGGGGCTCGACACCTCGCTGTTCACCACGGATCTGCTCGAATACTACGGCCGCGTCAACCTCATGAAGGGGGCGATCCTCTCCGCCGACGCCATCACGACTGTCTCGGAAACCTACTGCCGGGAGATCCTGACTCCGGAGCAGGGGTGCGGGCTGGAAGGGGTCCTCATGGAGCGGCGCGCCGACCTTGTCGGTATTCTGAACGGTCTTGATACGGACGAATGGAGCCCTGCCCTGGATCGGCGCATCTTTCGGAACTATTCGACCAAGTCCCTTGCGGGTAAGGGGGCCGACAAGCGGGAGCTCCAGCGGGAGCTGGGATTGAAGGTGGCGGCGTCGGTCCCCCTCATCGGGATGGTGGGGCGCATTGTGGAACAGAAGGGGATCGACATTGTCATCGATCTCCTCCCCCGGTTTGCCGCCGAGGAGGTGCAGGTGGTGATTCTCGGCACCGGCGATCTCCGTCTCATGCACCAGCTCTACGAATTCAGGAACCGGGGGGTGAAGAACGTCTCCATCAACCTCGGTTTCAAAGAGCCCCTGGCGCCGAAGATCTATGCCGGATGCGACATGTTTCTCATGCCCTCGCGCTACGAGCCATGCGGCCTGAGCCAACTCATTGCTCTCAGCTACGGTACGGTGCCGATCGTGCGGCGGACCGGCGGCCTCGCCGACACGGTCATCGATGTCACCGGTAACCCCCGGGAAGGAAATGGGTTTTCATTCAGCGACTTCAATGGCGAGTCCTGCTGGGATGCGATCCAGCGGGCTCTGGCTGCCTACCGTGACCGGGAGGGATGGCGCAAGATCATGCGGCGTGGTATGCTGCGAGACGTTTCCTGGCGCCATGCCGCCGACAAGTACGAGGAACTCTACCGCCAATGTGTGGAGAAGAAGCGGGGGTAAGGGGATGGGTGACGAACGGAACGAGCTGGATGAACTGAGCAGGGAGATCCGCAAGGTGATCGAGAACAACCGCAAATTCCTCGACCGGGTCATGGACGAGGAATTCGAGCCTGACGACGAGGCGGACGAGGCGAAGGACGAGGACGTTTTCGAGGAATTGTAGTTTCCACTCAGTAACAGATGCCGAAAAAAATCCCCCGGAGGCGAACCTCCGGGGGATTTTTTTATGGTAAATCGGGCGTGCGTGCCTAGTGCTTGCCGCCACCCGGCACGTCTTCGTCGCCGGCCATGTGACAGTCACTGCAGTTGGTCTTCATGATCTCGTCGCCGATGTCGACCGGATGGACGAATTCCTTGACGTCCTTGCCGGCCGGGATATTCTCCTGCTTCTGGCCGATGACCGTGTGGCACAGGTTGCAGTCCTTAGAGATCACTTTCCCTGACGCTGTCTTATGCTTGCCGTCGTGGCAACGGAAGCAGCCTGGGGTGTAGAAGTGGCCGATATGGTTCGGGTAGGTGTTCCAGGATACCTTCATTTCCGGGAAGAAGTTCCGGGAGTAGATGTCCTTTATCTGATCCACCGCCTGATTGATGCCCGCCGCCTTGCTCTTGGCCACCTCGGGGAAGTTCTTGGCGTAGTACTCGGGAAGCTTGGCGCCGATGGCCGTCATTGCCTCTTCCTTGGTCTTGTAGGGCTTCTCCAGAATTTCGACCCCCAGCTTCTTGATGAAGGGGAGCGACGGATCGATGAGGCCGGAGACGATATGCTCGTCCATCTCCTGTCCCGGTGACTTGTAGATGTGGGTCGGCCGGTTGTGGCAGTCGGTGCAGTCCATGAGCCGCTTCTTGGACTTGGCGATCTCGTCCTTCGTGATGGGCTTTTCGGTGCTCATATACTCCACGAAGGTGCCATCCTTCTGCTTGACGGTGATGTAGGGGATGTCGAGGCGCTTTCTGTCGCGGGCGATGTAGTAGACCTCGGTGCCGATATGCCAGTGGATTCCATGGGCATTGGGCGATTTGGGTGTGCCGCCGATATTGATCAGCAGGTTGGTCTCCCGCGGCGTGTTTTCCTTGTTGGGGGCGTAGTGGTAGAACACCTTCTGGCGACCGGCATAGAACTTCTCCGGCCAGTGGCAGTGTTCACAGGTATCCCGTGCCGGCCGCAGGTTCTCAATGGGAGTCTCGATGGGAGTGGGGTACGTGTGTGCAAGCACTGCCCAGACCTGACGGAGACCCGAAATCTTCGCCTTGACAAACCACTGGGCGCCGGGGCCCACGTGGCATTCCACGCACTTGACCTTGGCGTGGGGAGAGTTCTTCCAGGCCGTGTGCTCGGGCTCCATGACAGTATGGCAGAGTTCGCCGCAGAAAGTGGTGGACTCGGTGAAGTGGAAGCCGAGGATGGAGGCAACCGAGACGATCAGGACGAAGATGATGGTGGCCAGCGAGAAGAAGATGAAGAGGCGCCGCTTGTGGGGGTCATTAAAATCCATACGCGGATAGGGGGGGATGTCTTCATCCTCCGAGCGTCTCCGCTGTCGGATCTGCCAGGCACCCACGGGAACCAGGAGCAGGCCGAAGATAAGCATGCCAGGGAAGGCGAAGTAGGTCAGAAGGCCGATGTAGGGGTGATCGAACCCGGTGATCATCTCCATCGCGAGGAATGCGATGATGAGACCGGTGCCCGCGACGGCGAGAATAAGGCCGATGAGGCTGATCGGGTTCCAGAGATAACCTGCCGTTTTGCGCAAAGCCATACCTTTTCCTCCAAAATAAAACGCTTTTTTATCGCCTGGTGGTGCGGAATGTAAACACGATTGAATCTAAAGCTCATAACACTACAATCATACCGTTCAGTTTGTCAAACCCAAAAAATTTGCCCTGGCAAAAAGTGTTTTCTGACAGAGATGGTTGTGGTCGGTGGCCGGAACCTCATAAAGATGAATGGGTTCTTAAAATGGCGGTTTGCCGTGCCTGCGCATCCCTTGACAGGTGAAGCAGATTTTGCTAGCTTCGAGGGACTCTGGATACCAGAAATGGCGGGCTTTCAGCGAACCGTCCGTGTCCCCCGGCACCCTCCCCGTATCCAGTTCACTATCCCCCAACCCCAGGAGACCACCCATGGCAAAAAAACTCTTCATTCCCGGACCGGTCGAGGTCCATCCCGACATCCTTCAGGCGATGGCGACCCCCATGGTCGGCCACCGGATGGCGGAGTACGCTCTCCTGCACGGCAGGGTGACGGCGGGTCTCAAGAAGCTCCTCGCTACTGAGGGACGGGTTTTTCTCGCCACATCGAGCGCATTCGGCGTCATGGAGGGGGCGGTGCGCAACCTGGTGGCCAACCGCTGCGTCAATTTTTGCAACGGTGCCTTTTCCGACAAGTGGCACGACGTGACGCGCCGCTGCGGCAAGGAGGCCGATGCGGTGAAGGTCGATTGGGGAAAGCCGATCACCCCGGAGCTTGTCGATGAGGCTCTCGCCACCGGCAAATATGACAGTCTCACCCTCATCCACAACGAAACCTCCACCGGCGTCATGTCCCCCCTGCCGGAGATCGCCGCGGTTCTCCGGAAATATCCCGACGTGGTCTCCATCATCGACACCGTTTCCTCCATGAGCGCACTCCCGATTCCGGTGGATGAGCTCGGCATCGACTGCTGCATCTTCGGCGTCCAGAAAGCCTTCGCGCTTCCCCCTGGCCTTGCCGTATTCACGGCGAGCGAGAAGGCCCTAGCCCGGGCTCGCACCGTCGAGGGACGGGGGTACTATTTCGATTTCCTCGAGTTCGAGGCAAACGACGCCAAGAACAACACCCCTTCCACCCCTTGCATATCCCTGATCTACGCCATGGACAAGCAGCTTGAGCGGATGTTCGCCGAGGGGCTCGATCGGCGCTGGGCCCGGCACCGGGAGATGGCCGACTTCGTGCGCGGCTGGGTGTCGGACCGGGGCTACGGTTTTTTCGCCGAGGAGCCCTACCGTTCCGTGACCCTCACCTGCGCTGTCAACTCCCGCGGCACTGATCTTGCTGCCCTCAAGAAAATGCTCGGCGAGCGGGACTTTGCCTTTGACGACGGGTATGGCAAAATAAAGGGGAAGACCTTCCGGATCCCCCACATGGGGGATATGCAGCGGGCAGACCTGGAGGAGTTTCTCGGCGTGATCGATGAATGTCTCGCGGTGCTTGGTTAATGGGTGATGCATCGGACTGACTTTTCGCCCTGCTCTGCTATACTGTGCGGTGATGAACGAGTCGCTGGTCCTGCCCGAGTCACGTGGACAGAAATCCGGCAAAAGGAGAGAAAAACGATGAAATGTCCCAATTGCGGTAACAGAACGTCGGTGGAGATTGACATCCATTCCGAAGGGTTCTCGGCGGAGGAGTCCCCTGTCAAGGAGTGCGGGGAGTGCGGCCTTGTCTGGCGGGTCAGGGTCGTGAAGGGAACCCCCGAGATAGATGTCATCAAGGCGGGGAAAAAGGCGGAATAGGAAAAAGCCTCCCTGCGAAGGGAGGCTTTCCGGTCGAGTGTGCCGGCACTGCCGGCACAGCATCAGGCAGGCTCGAACATATCCTTCCCTGCTCCGCAGATGGGGCAGACCCAGTCGTCGGGCAGTTCCTCAAAGGGGGTCCCCGGGTCGATCCCGTTTTCCGGGTCTCCCGTCGCCGGGTCGTAGAGGTACTGGCAGATCGTGCATTTCCATGATTGCATGAGGTTCGCTCTCCTTTCTCGTCTTGTTTTTCGATCAGTCGAGGTTATTCCTTCCAGCTGATGCACTGGACCGGACAGCCGTCGATGGCCTGCTGGATTTCCTGTTCCGAAGCCCCTGCCGGATCGTAGACTTCCGATTTGCCATTTTCGGCAAAACGGAATACCCCGGGGCAGATCGATGCGCAGAGTCCGCAGCTTATGCACGCCTCTTGGTCCACCCATGGCGTTCGTGCCATTGTTTTCCCCCCTTTGAAAGTCGGATGCCCCCAATTGTAGCAATGGCTAACCCTCTGTCAATCGGCTTTTTGGGCCAGAGAGGAGCCTGCTTTCGTTCCTGAAATGCGATCATTCCTGAATCTTTTGTTTTTTTTGATATAGTAAAATGATTCATTGTCGCATAAGAATAAATCAATAATCATAGGGAGGGTCACGACTGTGAGACTGAACGACATCACCAGAGGTACCGGGCTCGAAGAGCACGGGATATCCAACGCGAACCTCATTTACTGGACCCCCCCGACTGCCGTCCTCTACGAGCAGATCGTGAAGCTGGGGGAGGGGCTCGTGACCCATCTTGGTGCCGTGGCGGTGAAGACCGGCCATTACACCGGCCGGGCAGCCAACGAGAAGTTCATCGTCGAAGAACCCTCCAGCCGGGACTACATCGCCTGGGGCAAGGTGAACCAGCCCTTCGACCCTGCCAGGTTCGACGCCCTCTACAGCCGCATGATGGCCTATCTCCACGGCAAGGACATTTTCGTCCAGGAATGCTTTGCCGGCTGCAGTCCCGACCACCGCCTCCCGGTCCGGGTCATCACCGAGCGGGCCTGGCACTCCCTCTTTGCCCGCAACATGTTCGTCAGGGCAACCCCCGAGGAGCTGGTCGACTTCACCCCCGGATTCACCGTCATCGACCTCCCCAGTTTCCACGCCATCCCCTCCCTTGACGGCACAAACACCGAGACCTTCATCATCGTCAATTTCGAGAAAAAAGTCGTCATCATCGGCGGCACCAGCTATGCCGGTGAGATCAAGAAGTCCATTTTCACCATCCTCAACTACCTCCTCCCCCAGCAGAAGAACATCCTTTCCATGCACTGCTCCGCCAACGTGGGGGATAAGGACGACGTGGCAGTTTTCTTTGGCCTCTCCGGCACCGGCAAGACCACCCTTTCCGCCGATCCCCGGCGCCGGCTCATCGGTGACGACGAGCACGGCTGGGACGACAACGGCGTCTTCAACTTCGAGGGGGGATGCTACGCCAAGATCATCAACCTCTCCCCCGAGGCGGAGCCGGAGATCTACCAGACCACCCGCCGCTTCGGCACCATCCTCGAGAACGTGGCCATCGATACCGTGAGCCGCCGCATCGACCTGAACGACGACTCCTTCACCGAGAATACCCGGGCCTCCTATCCCATCACCCACATCCCGAACATCGTGAAATCGGGCATGGGAGGGCATCCGACCACTATCGTCATGCTCACTTGCGACGCCTTCGGGGTCCTTCCCCCCATCGCCCGGCTCACCCCCGACCAGGCCATGTACCACTTCCTCTCCGGTTACACCGCCAAGGTTGCCGGCACCGAGGCAGGGATCACCGAACCCCAGGCCACTTTCTCCACGTGCTTCGGCGCCCCGTTCATGGCGCTCCACCCGTCCGTCTACGCCAAACTCCTGGGCGAGAAGATCGCCCGGCATGGAGTGAACTGCTGGCTCGTGAACACCGGTTGGAGCGGCGGCCCCTACGGCATCGGCTCCCGCATGAAGATCGCCTACTCCCGGGCGCTGGTCAACGCCGCCATCGACGCAACCCTCAACGCCGGAGCCTTCGAGAAGGATCAGTTCTTCGGTTTGGAGATCCCTACCGCCTGTCCCGGCGTTCCCGGCGAGGTTCTCAATCCCAGAAACACCTGGGCCGACAAGGCCAGGTACGACGAAACCGCCGCCATGCTCGTGGGTCGCTTCCGCAAGAACTTCGAGCAGTACCGTCCCCACGTCTCGGCCGAGGTGGCGGGGGGCATGTAGGATTTTCCCCACGTTGCGCAATGGACGAACGAAAAAAGGCTCCCGGTCAGGGAGCCTTTTTTGTGAAATAAACAGAGCAGAACAATTCTGCAGTATTGTAAAACGACATTTTATTTGCTAAGGTATGCGTCGACCGCTCGGCGCGTCACTCATCTTTTGGCGGGAGTTTTCATGGCACAGACGTTTGATTTTACCCGGTTGCGCAAGCTCACGGTTATCCACGGATTCGTCCAGGCCTTTCTCCTGGTGCTCCTTGCCGGCACCTCCTACGTGCTCCTGGGGAAGGTGCCGTCCCAGGTCTTCCTGAACAGCATCATCCGGGTGGTGGTGCTCCAGCTGATCCTCTTCTATCCCGTCTACAAGTTCGCCCTTGGGGATGCCCAGCGGGAGGTGGCGACGGCCGCTGCGGGGCTCTCGGCCGACGAGCAGCAGGCCCTGCGCCGCAAGCGGGTTTTCAGTGACATCCTGAAGGGTGCCCTGATCATCTTCTTCTTCACCTTCTCCCTGCGGGCCCCGGCCGCCCCCCAGATCCAGTTCATGATCCTCGCCGTGTTCCTTCTGTCGTACCTCACCTACTTCCAGTGCTTCAACTACGCCGCGAAAAAGCTCATGAAGGCGAAGAGCTGAAAAACCGCTCCATCTCTCCGAATACCTCCCCGCTCCCGCCGCTGGCCAGCTTCACCGGCGGGAGCGACCGGAGGAAAAACCTTCCGTAGTTCTTGGAAAGGACCCTGCTGTCGAGGATAAGGACCGCACCCCGGTCCTCCCGGCTCCGGATCAGCCTGCCGAATCCCTGCTTGAACTTGATGACCGCCTGGGGGACCGTGTACTCCATGAAGGGGTCCCCCCCCCGAAGGGCGATGTGGTCGGCCCGGGCCTCCAGGATCGGCTCCGTGGGGACCCTGAAGGGGAGCCGCGTGATGACCACCAGCTCCAGGGCCTTTCCCTGCACGTCGACCCCCTCCCAGAAGGAGTCGGTGCCGAAGAGGACGGCATTGGGCTCCTTCCGGAACCGGGCCAGGAGGTGGTGCCGGTTGATCTCCCCCTGACGCATGGGGGTGAGGCCCCGGCGCCGCAGCGGCTCCGCCATCCGGCCGTGGAGCCGGGCCAGGAGGTCGTAGGAGGTGAAGAGGACAAAGGCGTGGCCGTTGGAGATGGCGAGACCCTTGTGGAGGGCCACCTCCAGGGCCTCTTCGAAGCCCCGGACCGTAGGCTCGGGGAGGTCGGCGGGGATGCCGACGAAGGCCTGGCGTTCATAGTCGAAGGGGGAGGCCAGGAGGAGTTCCGTCACCCGCCCCCGGTCCAGGAGCCCGATGCCGGTCCGTCCCTCCAGGTAGTCGAAGGTCTCTCCCACCGCCAGGGTGGCCGAGGTGACGACCACGGTCCGGAAGGCGTCAAAGACGGTCCGCTTGAGGGAGGCGGCCACCTCCAGGGGGGAGACGCAGAGCCGCACCGCCATCCCCTTGGCCCCCTTTTTCACCTCGAACCAGCGGCAGACCTCGCCGTCCCGGCCGATGAAGAAGAGAAGGTCCGCGGCCAGAGCTTCGAGCCGTCCCGTAACTCCCCGGAGATCCACGAGGAGGCCGGAGAGCTTCTCCTGGACCCCTTCGGGAAGCCGGCCGCACCCCGTGAGAAATTCCTTCAGCTCCTGCACGAAGCTGTTCAGGTCCGCGGCCAGCTCCCGGGCCTCATCGTCGGTCTCCTGCCAGAGTTTCGAGCCGAAGAGGGGAGGGGTGATCCGGAGCTTCCGCTCGCCGTTTTCCGGCCCCTTTCCCTTCAGGTGGGCGAGGAGGGCGAGGCCGATGGCGTCCATGGCGCGCACCGCGCCGGCAGCAAGGTCCTGGCTGCGGGTGATGAGCTTTTCTTCCAGCCGCTCGGCCAGCTCCCGGTAGAGGTCGTCCAGCTCCACCGGCACCTCCCGGGAGAGCTGGGCCGACAGCTGGGGGAGGAGCCCCCGCTGGGCCTTGCGGGGGTTCTGGAGCCGCCCCAGGAGTTTCAGAACCCCCTGGCGGGAGACCTGGGAGGAGAGGTGCCCCGTGGCCACGTCTTCCAGGTGGTGTCCCTCGTCCACGATGAGCCGCTCGAAGGGGGGGAGGATGGCGGTGGAGCGGTAGCCGGTCTCCTGGCGCAGGGCCACGTCGGCCATGAGAAGCGCGTGGTTCACCACGAGGACGTCGGCGCTGGCTGCCTGGCGCCGGGCCCCGTAGAAGAAGCAGCGGGCATAGAAGGGGCACTTGATCCGGCCGCATTGATCCGCCTCGCAGGCCACCTCCTCCCAGGTCTCCGGCTTGGGGATGAAGGAGAGGTCGCTGCGGCACCCCTCGACGGTCTTCTCGCTCCAGGCGATGATCGCCTCCAGCTCCCCGGCCGCCGGGTCGTCGGCGAAGAGGGAGGGCTCGCTCATTATTCCCGCAAGTTTCCTGAGGCAGAGGTAGTTGGAGCGCCCCTTGACGAGGACCGCCCGGAACTGGACCCCGGCGTGGCGCTGGAGGAAGGGGATGTCCTTCTTGATGAGCTGTTCCTGGAGGTTGATGGTGTTGGTGGAGACGACGATCCGCTCCTTGTTGCGGATGGCCCAGAGGACCGCCGGCACCAGGTAGGCGAGGGACTTGCCGGTGCCGGTGCCGGCCTCGATGACCGCCACCCGGTCGTCGTTGAAGGCCTCGGTGACGGCAAAGGCCATCCGGAGCTGCTCCTCCCGGTGCTCGTAGCCGGGGAGGTTCGCGGCCAGGACCCCGGCCGGGGCGAAGATCCGTTCGATCTCGGGGAAGGAGAGCCGCTCCGTCTCCCGCCGGGCGAAGGGGGCCACCGCCTGGTAGCACCGCTCCACGGTGTTGTCCACGATGGAGAAGCCGACACCCTGGTTTCCCAGGAGGGAGGCGATCTCGATGTCGGCCTGGGAGGGGTCGAGGTTTCCCGACGGGTGGTTGTGGATAACCACGTCGCCGAAGCTTGTGGCGATCATGACGGCCGCGACAGCGTCCCGGTTCCCCCGGGCCAGGGGTTCCACCTCGGCCACGATCCGGTTTTCGTCGGTGCGCCCCAGGAAGAATACTTCGTTTCCCCCCGCCGCCGCGATGGCGGCCCGCATGTCGAGGATTGCCTGCTCTGAGAAATAGCGCTTCATGGAGGGGGAGGATAACGGGTTTGACGGGGGCGGGCAACGAAAAAAGGGGCGGATCGCTCCGCCCCTCTCTCCTGCTGTCGCTGTTGTAGCCGTTACTTCTTGTGGCACTCGCCGCACTTGGTGGGGCCGGCCTTCTTCTGCTCGTGGCATCCCTTGCACGACTTGTGGGCCCAGTCCTTGCCGAACCCCTCGATCTTGCCGGGGCCCTTTTCGTGGCACGACTTACAGTCGCCGACGACCTGCTTGTGCTTCGCATGGTCGAAGGCCACGTTGCCGTTCTTGGCCTCGAAGGTCAGGGTGTCGGCCGCCAGGGCCGCCCCTGCGGTGAAAATGGTGAGGGCCGCTGCTGCAATCAGTCTCTTCATGGTTCATCTCCTTTCGGCGTGTGTGTGGTGCAACCGCATGGGTACAGTGTAGGGCGTATGTCATGACTCTGGTATCGATATCGAGCGGAATGTGACCCGATGTCGGGTCGTCATGAACGAAAAATCAGCCTGTTAGCCCCCCCGGTGACATCCCTTGCAGAGGGTTGGTCCAATCTTCATGGTTTCGTGGCACCCCTTGCATCCCTTGCCGTGGGCCAGCACCTTGTCGAAGCCGTCGATCTTTCCCGGCCCTTTTTCGTGGCATCCCCGACACTGGCCCAGGGCATCCTGGTGCTTCTTGTGGGGGAAGCTCACCAGGCCGATCCGGTTCGGATAGGTGATGGTATCGATGGCGCCGGCCGCTCCGGCGCCGAGGATCACTGCCGCTGCCGCTGCTGCT
Source organism: Geobacter sp. (assembly GCF_030834625.1). Classification (NCBI taxonomy): domain Bacteria; kingdom Pseudomonadati; phylum Thermodesulfobacteriota; class Desulfuromonadia; order Geobacterales; family Geobacteraceae; genus Geobacter; species Geobacter sp. The sequence continues at coordinate 95,779 of NZ_JAUQXO010000075.1, read as the reverse complement.
GACCAGTTGTTCCACTGCATCGCGTTCGCTCCTTGGGAGTAGCTCTGTTCGGGCATGGTGCCCGGGTCGGTAATCCCTTTTGCAAGTTTCCTGCCTTGGATGGGCCGTCCGGCATCGTGCCGCAAAATGCTTCCGTGCCCGTCCGAAAACCTGTTACAATCCTTCCCATGGAGAATCCAGCCGAGAAAAGTGAACGGAGCGCACCGCCCATCGTTGCCATCGACGGGACGGCCATAAAGAGGATCCGTGAAGCCAAGAAGCTGACCCAGCTCTACGTGGCAAGCGTGGTGGGGGTCACCACCGACACCATCTCCCGGTGGGAGAACAACCGCTATCCCACCATCAAGCGCGACAACGCCGAGAAGGTGGCGACGGCCCTGGAGGTTCCCCTCGAGGAGATCCTCCGGCAGGAGGAGCCAGCACCACCCGAACCGGAGCCGGAAGCCGCTCCCCTTCCTTCGACCCGCCGTCAGCGCCTCGCCCCCCTGGTCCTTGCCGCGGGGCTCGGTACCCTCCTGGCGGCGTTACTTGTCGTGATCGTCTTCTCGCGCCGGGGAGCGGTCGAACTTGCGGCAATCAGAACGCTTCCCCTCTTCGGCGCGCCGGGGCAGCTCGTGCCGGTTCAGGTGAAGGTGGAACGACGGGCCGCCACGGGTGGAGGATTCATCGTCAAGGAGCGGATACCGGCCGGCTGGCGGTTCGTCAGCTCCAATCCCCCCGTGACCGGAGAGGTGGGGGAGCGGGAGGTGAAGTGGCTCGTTCCCGGTGGCGCTGAACCGGTCACCATCTCCTATACCCTTCTGGCACCCCGGGAGTTTCCCCTTGGGCAGCAGGCCGAATTCGGCGGCGAGATCGTCCTGGCTAACGGGAATGCCACCCGCAGGGGAACCATTGGCGGCATGGGAAGGCTCACGGTGAACGGGCGTCACTGGGCCGACACCAATGGCGACGGGAAGATCGACGACAACGAGATCATGCCCGCCTACTACCTGAGCGAGGAGATGAAGGGGCTCGGCCTCGACTGGAAGACCATCGAGACCATCTGGAGCAGCGCGGGATACACCTGGAACGAGAAGCTGAAGATCTTCGAGGTGGTCAAGTGAGCGGTCGGCGCTACACCGCCTTCTCCGACGAGCTGCGCCGGGTCTTCGGCTGCCGGGTCCAGCGGATATCGGTGGATGCCGGCTTCACCTGTCCCAACCGGGACGGCGCGGCCGGCACCGGCGGCTGCATCTTCTGCGGCGGCAAGGGCTCAGGTTCCTTCGGCATCAGGCCGGAACTCTCCGTCACCCGCCAGCTCCTCCACGGGAAGGAATTTCTCGCCCGCCGCTACGGCGCCGCCCGGTTTCTCGCCTACTTCCAGCCCTACTCCAACACCTACGCGCCGGTGGAGCACCTGCGGGAACTCTACGACGAGGCCCTGGGGGTGCCGGACGTGGCCGGTCTCATCGTCGGCACCCGCCCCGACTGCCTCCCCACCGATGTCCTCGATCTCCTTGCCGGGTACGCCCGGAACACCTATTTCTGGCTGGAGCTGGGGCTCCAGTCCCCCCTGGACCGGACTCTTGCTCTCCTCAACCGGGGGCACGACTTCGCCGCCTTCGCCGACGCCGTGGCCCGGAGCCGGGAGCGGGGAATTCGGGTCTGCGCCCACGTCATCCTTGGCCTGCCGGGGGAGTCGCGGGAGGAGATGCTCTCCACGGCCGGGATACTGAACGGCCTCGGCGTGGAGGGGGTGAAGATCCACCAGCTCCATGTGATGAAGGGGACAGTGCTTGAGGAGATATACCGGCGGGGGGAGGTGCGGTGCCTGGAGCGGGACGAGTACGTGGGGCTCGTCTGCGATTTCCTGGAGCGACTCGATCCGCGCATTGTCATTCACCGGCTTGTGGGGGACGCCCCGGCCGATCATCTGGTGGCGCCGCGCTGGTCGCTTCGCAAGGGTGACGTGCTCGGCGCCGTCGATGCCGAACTGGAACGGCGGGGAACGGGGCAGGGTTCGGCGGTGGCGAAGAATGTCAGGGAAGGGTCGACCGAAGGGATCCCCCAGCGGAAGAGTCTGATCTGTCCCTCCAGGTTGCAGTGAACGATCAAGGGATAACGGGTATTCCCCCGGCGGACAACCCAAAAGACTTCTCCACGACCAAGTTACCGTTTACCGTCCTGGGCCTCCTCGTGCTCCAGCCAGTAGAGCCAGGCGAGCAGTTCCGCCACTGCCCGGTAGAGTTCGGGGGGGATGTAGTGGTCGATGTCTACCTGCATGAGCTGGCTCACGAGGGCCGGCGATTCGTGGACGAAGACCCCGGCCTCCCGGGCGCAGGCAATGATCGCCTCGGCCGTTACCCCGTGCCCCTTGGCCACCACCTGCGGGGCATACTGCCCCTCCCGGTAGGAGAGTGCCACCGCCTTCTTTTCCCGCTCACTGTGTTCCATCTCTCACCATAAAACCGCCGAGCCGCAGACCCGCGGCGCCAAAGCGCTCTTCAAGGCCATCCTGCCGTAATGTGAGGATCTCCGCCGTCCGTCCATCTTCCGCCGCGAGGGTCACGACGATGCCTTCCTTCCCCGAGCGAAGGGTTGCCCGGACAGCCCCCAGGTTGGGGAGTTCCACGGCCACCTCCGTCTGCCACGACCGCTCCCCCTTGCCTCCTTCCGGTTCCCGCTCCTCCACTTTCCACTCCATGTCCTGACCGGGCCAGACCTGGCCGAACCAGGTAAAGACGCCGGTGGTGAGGGTGGTGAGCTGCTCCCGTATAAGGGGAATGGTCTGGGGCTCAACACCTGCCGGGGAGGGCGGCGCCGCCGGGTGTCCCATCCCCCCCCTGTTGACCGGCCCGGTTTCGCCCGGAATTACAACCCGTGTCCCTGCCTCGGAGATGCCCGGGAGAGGGGGAGGTGCGGCTGGCCTGCCGGGAGAAGGTGTGGTCGGCGTACCGTCGCGGAGGGTGGGGTGGGGGCGGTTCTCAGCCGTCGGGCGGGCATCCGGCGCCGGCACGGGAGCGGGGCGCTCGCCCCCTGTCGGCCGGGGGAGAAGGGCGTCGCGGATCTGCGGTGTCTGCTCCCGCTCGGGAGCCGTCATCGTCTGTCCCACGGTTCCCTCGCCGGCGGGCTTGGGTTGGGGGGCTTCGGCCGGCGTCGGTGGGGCCTGCGTGGAGGAGGCTGGCGGCGCGTTGCCGGTGGTGGTGGCCGGAAGAGGTGATGACGTTCCGCCAGCCTGATGGGGCTGCGACGGGGGGAGTGCCGACGGTTCGACTGGCCGGCCCGGGCTTGCTGGCTGGTTCTGGGGCGATGGCGAAGTGGCTGCATGGGGAAGCGGGTCCCGGGACTCGGCAGCCGGAGTCTGTGCCCCTTTCGGGGTACCGGCGGCGGCGTCGGTACCGGGAAGAGTTTCCCCCTGCGGGGGAACCTGGCCGGCCGCGGGAGGTTCGGTCCCCTGCTGCGTCGGTGCCCCCTGCGGCAGCACGGGCCGGGAAGCTGCGGGAGAGCCGGCCTGCTCCTGCGGCAGCACGTTTGCCGGAACTGCGGGAGCGGTGGATGTCGGAGCCGGGGCCTGGGCGGCCGGTGCATTCGGGGCGCTCGGTGGTGTTGGGGTGCCGTCGGCCGGAAGGCGGCTGGCCAGGGGTGAGAGATTTCCCTGGGGCTCCCGGAGGAGGTCGGTAAGGGGGCGTTCTCCCCGCATCCACTGGGCCAGGTGGGACTCGTAGAAGACTCCGCTCCGGGTGAGGATGTTTTTCAGCCCCTCGGCCAGGAGGGCCGGGTCCCGGGGCGGGCCGGAGATGACCAGGGAAGGGCGGGGGAGGGGAGCCGTGGACGGCATGTCGCCGGCACCCTGGGCCAAGGTGTTGAGCCAGCGCCCCGTGTCGCTGATCTGGACCGGGGTCGCGGAATTGCCCGATTTCGACAGAGCGAAGACCAGCCGCGGTTCTTCGGTGACGAAGGTGAGCTCCACCGCCTGTCCCGGCTGCAGGTTGAGGGGGATCTCCATCCGGAGGAGCTCGTTGGCGATTCGTACCAGGTAGCGGCTGTTGGCGAAATTTGCCATCACCTCGCCGTGGACCATCTGCCCCGGGGTCAGGTGGACGGGGGTGAGGGACTGCCAGGTGGCCTCCACAAGGGAACCGGTGGTGTCCTTCAGGAGGGCCTGGGCGATCCGGGCTATGTCCTGGGTAATGATCATGTCATACGTATCGGCCGGAACGGCAAAAACTTGAAGGCGGAGAGCCGCCCCTTACCCCCAGGAAATGGTTCCCTGCTCGTAGACCGGCCCCAGCTTCGGATGCCGCGGCATGACCCGCACCATGAAACCGTGCCTGCCGCAGAAGCGGCTCTCGAACTCCCCTCGGAAACGGTGGACGCTCCCTACCGCATCTTCCACCCAGACAAGGGGGACCAGTTCGCCGCCGACGATGTTTCCCCGGGAATCGAGGACCCCGCAGTAGAGGTCCGCGGCCAGCTGGTCGGGAGGAATATCGCCCATGGCGATATCCACCGTCACCGGGATGATCGTGCCGAGGGGGACCTCGGCGGCGGCTTCGGCTTCGATGCCCGCAATTTTTACCTGATGCCAGGTGCGGCGGATATCCCCCTTCCACCGGGCGAGATCCACCGCCAGGGCCAGCCCGTCCGCCGAGAGCATTTCCCAGTGAGCGAAGGAGGGGCGGTACATGGTCCGGGTGTACTCCTGAACCATCCGCTCGGTGCTGAAGACCGGGCAGAGGGTCTGGAGACTCGCCTTCATGCTGGCAAGCCACCCCCGGGGAATGCCGTCGGGCCCCCGGTCGTAGAAGAGGGGGACCACCTCCTTCTCCAGCAGGTCGTAGATGGCCCGCCCTTCAACCTCGTTCTGGTAGTCCAGGTCGTCGTAGACCTCCCCCTTGCCGATGGCCCAGCCGTTGTTTCCCCGGTATCCCTCGGGCCACCAGCCGTCGAGGACGCTCATGTTGAGGCCGCCGTTGAAGGCCACCTTCATGCCGCTGGTGCCGCTGGCTTCCAGGGGACGCCGCGGGGTGTTGAGCCAGACGTCGACCCCCTGGACCAGGTGCCGGGCCACCGCCATGTCGTAATCCTCGATGAAGACGATCCGTCCCCGGAACCGCCTGTCGAGGGAATACTGGAAGATCTCCCGGATCAGTTCCTTCCCTTCGGTGTCGTGGGGGTGGGCCTTGCCGGCGAAGATGATCTGCACCGGCCGTTCGGTACTGGCCAGGATTTTCTCCAGCCGCGCCAGGTCCCGGAACAGGAGAGTCCCCCGCTTGTAGGTGGCGAAGCGGCGGGCAAAGCCGATGGTGAGGGCCTCGGGGTCCAGAACCTCGTCTGCCTGGGCGATCTCCTTGGCGGTGGCTCCCACCTGCCTCAAGTGGTCTTTGAGGCGGCGGCGGGCAAAGAGGACGAGCCGCTCCCGGCAGCGCTCGTGGGTCCGCCAGAGCTCCGATTCGGGGATGTGGGCGACCCGTTTCCAGAGGAGCGGGTCGGTGGGGTCCTCCCTCCAGCGGTTCCCCAGGTAGCGGGTGAGGAGCCCCGCCATCTCGGTGGAGAGCCAGGTCTTGGTGTGGACTCCGTTGGTGACCGAGTTGACCGGGATATGCTCGTCGGGGAGTTCGGGCCAGAGGTTTTTCCACATGCGCCGCGACACATCCCCGTGGAGCTGGGAGACGCCGTTGGCGTGGTCGGCGAGCTTGAGGGCCAGCACTGCCATGCAGAATGCTTCGTGGGGGTTCTTCGGGTTGATCCGCCCCAGGGCCAGGAACTCGTCCCGGGAGAGGCCCAGGGAGCGATAGTAGCGCCCCAGGTACTTCTCCAGGAGATCGGGGGGGAAGTGGTCGATGCCGGCGTCCACCGGGGTGTGAGTGGTGAAGACGTTGCCGGCGCGCACCCCCTCCATGGCCTCGTCGAACCGGATGCCATGCTCCTCCATGAGGAGTCGAGTCCGCTCCAGGGCCAGAAAAGCCGCGTGTCCCTCGTTCATGTGGCAGACGTTGGGGGCGATGCCGAGGAGGTGGAGGGCCCGGATGCCGCCGATCCCCAGGAGAATCTCCTGCCTGATCCGCATCTCCAGGTCGCCGCCGTAGAGCTGGGCCGTGATCTCCCGGTCCTCGGGGGCATTCTCTTCCAGGTTCGTATCCAGAAGGTAGAGGGGGATGCGCCCCACCTGAACCCGCCAGACGTGGGCCACCACCCGGCGCCCCCCCATGTCGAGCTCCACGGCCAGGGGGGCGCCGGCGGTGTCCCGCTCCAGCTTCAGGGGAAGGTTGTAGAAGTCGTTTTCGGGGTAGAGCTCCTGCTGCCATCCCTCGATGTTCAGGTACTGGCGGAAGTATCCCTGCCGGTAGAGGAGGCCGATCCCCACCAGCGGTATCCCCAGGTCGCTGGCCGATTTCAGGTGGTCGCCGGCCAGGATCCCGAGCCCCCCCGAATAGGTGGGGAGCGACTCGTGGATGCCGAACTCCATGGAGAAGTAGGCGACGGTCATGGGCTTTCCGCCGTTGCAGGTACGATCGAACCAGGTATTGGCCGACAGGTATTCCCGGAACTTTTCGTCCACCTGTTTCAACTGGGACATGAATCCTTCGTCGGCGGTGAGCTTGTCGAGGGTGGTCTGCTGGAGGATGCCGAGCATCTCCACCGGGTTGTGGCGGGTCTGCTGCCAGAGGTCGATGTCGAGCCGCTTGAAGAGTTCCACCGCCTCGGGCTCCCAGGTCCACCAAAGGTTGTAGGCGATGGTCTGGAGCCTGGCCAGTTCGCCCGTCAGCGATGGCACGACGGTGAAGCGGTGCATTCTTTTGGTGAAATCCATTACGTCTCCTAGTCCTCAAGCCCCGGTTTTTCGATGCCGAATTTTTCCAGCCGGTACTGGAGCGTTTTGTAACTCATGCCGAGGAGCGGCGCCGCTTTGGCGATGACCCAGTCGACCCGCTCCATGGCCTTGATGATGAGGTTTCGCTCCAGTTCCTCGAACTGGATCCCCTCGGGGGGAAGCTCGAAGGGGACCCATCCCGCCAGGGAGAGCCCCTCGGTGATCTCGGCCGGCAGGTCCTCGGGCTGGATCAGGTCGCTCTCTGCCATGAGCGCCCCCCGCTCGATGACCGATTCCAGCTGCCGGACGTTGCCGGGCCAGCTGTAATCCATGATGAGCTTGAGGGCCGGCTTGGCGATTCCCTTGACGGTGCTCCCCGCCTGGGCGCCGTACTTTTTCACGAAGAAGTCGGCCAGAGCCGCGATGTCGCTCCCCCGCTCCCGCAGCGGGGGGAGGGTGATCCGGATCACGTTCAGGCGGTAGAAGAGGTCCTCCCGGAATCCCCCCCGTTTGATCTCCGTCTCCAGGTCCCGGTTGGTGGCGGAGACGATCCGCACATCCACGGGGATGTTCACCTTCCCCCCCACCCGGCGGATCTCCTTCGACTGGATGGTGCGCAGGAGCTTTGCCTGCATCGCCACGCTCATCTCGCCGATCTCGTCCAGAAAGACCGTGCCCCCGTCGGCCGCCTCGAAAATCCCCAGTTCCCGGGAGCTGGCGCCGGTGAAGGCCCCCTTTTCGTGGCCGAAGAGCTCGCTCTCCATGAGGCTCTCGGGGATGGCGGCGCAGTTGATGGCGAAAAAGGGCTTCTCCTTGCGGGGGCTTCCGTCGTGGATCGCCTTGGCCACCAGCTCCTTGCCGGTTCCCGACTCGCCGTAGATGAGGACCGTAGAGGCGGTGGGGGCGATCTTGCCGACGATCCGGAAGACTTCTTTCATCTTGGGGTGTTCGCCGATGATGTTCGGGATGCCGCTCGACTCTTTGAGCCTCTTCTGGAGGATCCGGTTCTCCCGCAGGAGGTTCACCCGCTCGAAGGCGCGGCGCAGGGTGAGGAGCAGGTTGTCCCGCTCCAGGGGCTTCTCCAGATAGTCGAAAGCCCCCTTTTTCATGGCCTCCACCGCCGAGTCGACGGTGCCGTGGGCGGTCATCATGATGGCGCACTGGAGGGGGTCGGCCTCCAGGACCCGCTCCAGGAGCTCCATTCCCGACATCCCCTGCATCTTCAGGTCGGTGAGGATCACGTCGAATTCGCTCGCTTCGAGGCGCTCCAGGGCTTCCCGCCCTCCGGGGGCCGCCACGACGCGGTATCCTTCCCCTTCGAGGATCGTCTGGAGGATCTCCCGCTGTCCGCGTTCATCGTCAACTATGAGAATGGTTCCGTTCATGGAAGTTTCCTTTTGTCTATGCAGGGAGGACGACGGTGAACGTCGTCCCCGTGCCGGAGATGCTCGCCACCCGTATCTCTCCCCCGTGCTCCCGGACGATCCGTTCGGTGATGGCGAGTCCCAGGCCGATGCCGGCCTCGCGGGTGGTGTACCAGGGCTGGAAGATCTTCGGCAGGTCCTCCTCCCGGATGCCTCCCCCTTTATCGCTGAAGGTGAGGAGAAAGCGGTTCTGCTCCCGGTCGTAGGTGGCCCCGAGGGTGATGGTGCCGCCGTCGGGCATGGCCTGGGCGGCGTTGGTGACAAAGTTGAAGATGCAGGTGCGGAGCATCTCCGCGTCGGCCCGCATGGGTGGAAGGTCTGCGGGGATTGCGATGCGAACCGCGACCCGCTGCTCCGTGAGCTTTTCCTGGAGCACGGGGAGGGCATTTTCGATGAGCTCGGAATAGGAAATGTCGGCAATCCGCAGCTTCAGGGGGCGACCGAAGTTCATGAAGTTCACCACCATGTAGTTGGCCCGCCGCACCTCCTCCTTGATCTTGTCGGCCACGGGGATGAACCGTTCCGTCTTCCCGGGGCAGGCTGCCAGGAACTCGCTCTTCAGGTGGTCAATGGCGAGGCTGATGTAGTTAAGGGGGTTCCTGATTTCGTGGGCGATCCCCGAGGCGAGCTGCCCCACCCGGGAGAGGTGTTCCGCCTCGTAGAGGCGCTTTTCGAGAATTTCCCGCTCCCGGAGCTTTTCCACCATCTCGTTGAAGTTCTTGGCCAGATCGCCGATCTCGTCACCCTTTGTTAACGGGAAGGTGACCGAGAGGTCTCCGTCGGCCACCCGCCGCACCCCGTCCGCCAGATTTTTGATGGGGGCGGTGTAGCGCTTGGCCAGGAAAATGGTGAGGGAGATGCCGAGGAGAAAGACCAGGGATGTGGCCACCACCCGGTTGATGAAGTTGTCATGTTGTATGGTGCGGATGTTGTCGAGGAGCAGGTTGATCTGCACGTAGCCCAGCTGTTCATCGCCGACGATGACCGGAACGACCAGGTCATAGGCCCGCGACGACCCTGCTTCGGCCTTTGTTCCGGGGGAGACCTTGAGACCCTTCTCGAGTTTTCTGATCTCCCGTTTCTTTCCAATCTTCGCCGGGTCGGAGGAGTCGATGATCTCCCCTTCGTTGCTGATGATGTTGATCTCCTTGACCCCCTTGACCTTCGCCTCCTTCATATACTCCATGAGGCGCTCCCGGTCGGGCTCGAACTCGGAGGTCAGATCCTCAATGCTCATCTGGAGGGCCCTGGTGACCACCGTGGAGCTCTCCTGGATCTCATCCACCATGTCGTTCTGGCTGTACTGGTTCAGGAAGAAGAGGGTGAGGATGGCGATGACCAGCAGCGACAGCATGATCATCACCAGCCGGGTGTTGAGGGTCATGGGTAACCTCGAAGTGAACTGCGCGAAATACCGCGAAAGTATACATCACCCGCGCCGGTGGAGACAAGGACGTATATCCCGCCCTTTCCCTCGGAGGTCCGACTCTGGTATCATGGCCGTACATTTTGCTGCGGCCCCCTCCGGGTCGCCGGACGGGGGAGACGCACATGCACGAGATGTCCATAACCCAGAGCGTGGTGGAGATATGCGAGAAGAGCGCGGAGGGGCGAAGGGTCCTTGCGGTGACGCTGGAGATCGGCGACCTCTCCGGCGTGGTGCCCGAGGCGGTGGAGTTCTGCTTCGAGGCCTGCACGCGGGATACTCTTCTGGAGGGGGCCCGGCTTGTCATCGAGCAGATGCCGGGGCGGGGGGAGTGTTCCTCCTGCGGCAGGGAATTTCCGGTTCGCGGCTACTTCGATCCCTGCCCCGCGTGCGGCGCCTACGGGGTGCGGGTTGTGGGGGGGGAGGAGCTGCGGGTGAGGGAGCTGGAGGTGGAGTAGGGAGTGGCTACCGCAACGTGAGACTCTCCTTGGCATACTTGATGACAGGAGAAAGGAAAAACTCGATGATCCTCTTCTTCCCCGTCTTTACCTCTGCGGCCACGGTCATGCCGGGTGATATCGGAGTCTGACGGCCATTCACCAGGATGCTGGTTCTTTCGAGCGATACTCTCACCTTGTAGACCGGCCCAAGCTTCTCATCGTCAAAGGCGTCGGGGCTGATGGAAATCACCTTCCTATCGACAGGGACGTTGTTTATTTGTTGACTAAAACTCCTTTTGCCGTTACCTTCCCATCATGCCAAGAGCTGCCCGTTTAGATGCTCCCGATCTTCTTCAACACGTCATAGTTCGTGGCGTGGAGAGATGTGATATTTTTCGCGATGATCGCGACCGGAGCCGCTTCGTAGAAAACCTCTCCAAGCTTCTTGTCCAGACCGGCACCGAATGTCTGGCCTGGGCGCTTATGTCCAACCACTTCCATCTTCTCCTTCGGCCGCGTGACACCCGCCTCGCCCCGTTCATGCGTCGGCTACTCACGGGATACGCCATCTACTTCAACCTTAGACATAAACGCTCTGGCCATCTGTTTCAGAACCGTTACAAGTCAATCGTCTGCGAAGAGGACGCTTATCTGCTGGAGCTGGTTCGTTACATCCATCTGAATCCCTTGCGTGCCGGATTGGTTGACGATCTCACTGCCCTCGATGGTTACCCCTGGTCCGGCCACTCAGTCATTCTGGGGAAAAACGTAATGAAATATCAGGTTGTGGACGAAGTTCTTTCCCTTTTCGGCAAGCGGAAGCGCGAGGCGAGAGCGAAGTATCGGCAATTTGTTGCCGACGGGGTAGCGTTGGGAAAACGCGAAGAGCTTGGCGGCGGGCGGAGGATCTCCAAGGAAGTACTGGAAGGGTCGGGTGCAGAAAAATATGATGCAAGGATTCTCGGTAGTGGCGAATTTATCGAGGAACTGCGGACCCGCAAGGGGCTTGAAGCGCATTTACCACAACCCGTTAAATTAGCCACAGTAGTTGCCAGCGTGTGCAATCACTTCGGCATCGATGAGGATGAGCTGCGGGGCCATAGTCGTGCAACACGAATTGCAGAAGTGCGGAGCCTGATATGCTATCTAGCTGTCCGCCGGGAAGGGCATAGCGGAGTCGAAGTAGGCAGACAGGTAAATCTTGGTCGTGCCGGAGTAAGTGTCGCCGCCGGGAGAGGGGAGAAAATGGTGTTGAGTGATCCCGAGCTGCTTAGATTAATTGACAAATAAACAACGTCCCTAATGCATCCCCCCAAAAGAGCATCATCCCCGCAGTTCCCCTGCAAAGTATCCGCACCATCATTTCCAAATATCAGGTCAGCGCTACTTGTACTACTTATTGTATTATCGGCATCACTACCTACAGCAATCATCGACGAAGACAACAAGTCGGCAGTCAGGTTGGCCTGGACATCGACAAACGAAGTCGGATTCGCAATCCAGTTGAGAACGGGATTCTTGATGTACGACCATTCGGGAACCGCGTCGAAGGTGGTCATATCCAGTTGCCCATTCTCTTTCAATGCTTTGAGCAGAATGAGCGGCGTAAATATGGTTGAGGAATCCATCAAATTAGCAACAATCATGCTTGGCGACAGGGGACTGTCAAACTGTATCTTGTCTTTAAAAAAGTCGTATCCTATGCCAAGACTGCTTCCGATCGAAGTCTGAGCAATAAAATCAACAAAGAACATGTCTTTGAGCGAATTATACATGTTGGTGATTCTTTGCTTGTCGTATTCCTGCACTTCGGTGGTTACTGTTGAAGAATATCCAGAGCTAGATACTACGGATGTAGAAACCACTTCTTCGCGGTAACCGACAATTTGATAGCCTGGAGGCGGCCCTTGAGTTACGTAGGTTTGAATAATCCATTCTTGCGAAGGAATCACTCGTTGATATTCCCACCCAAGAAACTTTTCGACAATCGTAATCATGCGGTCGGTTACCGCTCCCCGCATTGCCGTGGGATCAATGCTCTCCACCCCTGCCCATTTGGCCAGCAGGGTGTCAAAGTCAGCATAGAAGCGTTTTGGCATCAGTCTGTTGCGCTAGCTGTGCAATGCAGGCCTTCAAGTCGGCACTCTGGCTCGCCGCAATGGGAAGGGCCGCTACTTGTCCGTATCCTCTCAGCCACGGAAGGGCCAGCGTTTCCGCATCAAGTGTGAAGTCGCCATTGTAACTTGAATAAGCCTGGTTGACCTGAAGGTCCACATCCGCCGCGACCCCCTGCGTTCCGTCTGTTCGGGTGAATGCCCCGGTCTGGCTGATGAGGTTGCCGTTCGAGTCGGTGGCCGACTCGGCGTATGTCAGATTAATGGAGCTGATACCCGCATCCGAGAGAGTTTTCAGCTCACCGGCGTCGGTAATGCCGTTGCTGTTAAGGTCTTGCCAGACCTGCAGCGCGGCAAACATGGAGTCATTGGTGTCCATGACGCCATCAGTATTGGCATCGAGCTGCTTGAGTTCGTCAAATCCGTTTATCGTGCTCTTTCCGAACACCTCGCTGTTGTCATCGATTTGGCCGTTGTTGTTTCTGTCCAGCACCAGAATGCCGTCATCCTTGGCGATCCACCCGGTCTTCTCGGCAAAGCTGTCGCCGTCGAGGTCGAACATGGCAGTGGAGGCGGACATTGCGATGGTTTCGATGCCGTCGCCGTCCAGGTCAAGGGCGAGGGGGTCGATGCGGCCGAAGATGGGGGTGCGGACTATGGTGGTGTTTATGATATTGGCTATTTGATTTATAAGGTTGTTAATAAGTGTGTTGCCGTCGGAAATGGTTTTCGTGAGAAGATCATCCAAGTAGTCAAAAAACTGGCGGACATTGCCCATAGCAATAGCTTCAAGTCCATAAACTAAAGCCAGTGATTTGATTTGAGGCGGCATCAAGTCACGTGCTATTCCCCAGTCAATATCAAGAGGGAATGAAGGAGGGAACAGAGCATCAAATAATATATCAATTTCTTCGGCAGGGGCTGTTGACAGCGCGGTTAACACCCCTCCTAAAGCTCTAAGCGCACCCTCTGTGTTTGAAATGCGTCCATCGTCTCCGAAAAAACCAAAGAAACTGGCGAGGTTTTGAGCCCCATCAATATTAAGATAATTGGGAGATGTGGGGTTCTGCGGAACCGTTAAATTCTTGAAGTCATCCCAAGCACTATGTATGGAACCAAGCCAAGCGTTTTCCTGGGCCATGGGGATCGCGTAAGTATTTCCCCCGAAATGCTCTCCGCCGAGTCGTGCCACTATGTCTTGCATGCCTGAAGATTCCGCAAAGAAATGAGCAGCTTCGACGCGGGATGCAACACTTGAATCATAACCTCTATCCATTTGTTGAAGACCGTTCATTCCTCCCAGGCCGTTATAGGTTGTCAGCGAGGCAGTTGCAGACGGATGAGCTGCCAAATAATCATAGGCGGCATATTGGGCCAGAGCTCCACCAAGGCTATGACCGGTAAAGTCTATCTTGGCATCCGCAGGCAAATTGTTTAGGTAATTCATTACACTTGCTTGATTATTTTCCCATTGGAGAGTTCCCAACCCGATATCAGCGGCCGCATCCTGGGCGCTTTGGGTGCCCGTAAAAGCGACGATATACTCTTGCGTGCCCTCTTTCTTGAATACTACGGCACTGAAGCCAGTATTGGGGTCTGTTGGGAAGGCCTTGGCCTCTGTATATCCATAACCGCGCATATTGATGTAATCGAGACTGCCGGGATAGGCGGCATTGCTTGCAGTTGCCAGGATTTGCGCTTGCTGATCCGTTATCACTGTTTTCCTCCTTGAATGCAGAAATCAATCATTTTAAGCGTTCTGTGTGGTTTTTCTTTTGACAAGTAATCATTAGGGTTTTGCGCATGATCAAACACAACTCGGCAGCCATCAGGAGAAAGAGCGACGCCATGAAGATTGGCCTTAATGAGTTGTTCAAGTTTGTCATTTTTCAGAAAGTAACCACCTCTAACTTTCTTCAAGTCTCCGCCGTTATAGTGAATAAATATCCCATTGGGTGTTGGGTAAAAAGCTATCCCCCCAGGTGCAGGAAAGGAGAGAGACTCAGGCAATTGTTCTTCAAGAATACGACCATCACGTTCGATCCACCATAAACGTATGCGTCTGCCAGGATAGTAAGCGTCGGGGGCTATCAAGTATGCGTTGCGCCATTCGATATAATTGGGATAATAACTATCCCAACCACTTAGCATTAATGGTAAGGGAACAGCATTGCTTCCCTCACGTTCATGATAAGCAGCTGTGTGTGCTACTGGCGAGCTTTTCCGCAGATTTTGAGGGTCAGGTTCCGGATTTGGATTTTCGCCTGTTATTTCCAGAAAATTGTCATCCCGCAGCCTGATTCGATATGGGATGCTTGCTCGACTCTCACGAATGTCTTTCTCTGCCCAACCGCAACTAAAATTTTTCCTCATATACATGTTATGCCGAGGAGGGGGGTATTCTTGGGGATTTTCAACAGGGCCACGGTAATAGGTCACGTTCTTGCCGGTGGCATCGTTCACGCCGTAAACCACTTGACTATCTTCAACGCACACATCACTTCTCCATGGTTGGAAGAACTCAAGCTGACCGGTTGCCGGTCTCCAGACCGTCATACGGGCCGGTCCTCCCGCCGGCGCGAGTTTTTCATTGGAAGGAAACAGCACCCGATCATTATCAAGCCATTTGATGGGACCGCCTGGCACGCTGGTCCACATTCCGGTATCAATTACCTTGTAGGAACGGGGTGGTTCCTCCTTCTTGCATCCGGAGCTTGCGATTACCACAACTGACATGAGAGTAATCAGCCGTGCATTAAAGCTGATCTGGCTTTTCGAGATTAGCGTTAAAAATTCTCTTAGTTTTTTTTGCAACACCAGTTTGTGCATAGCCAACTGTTACCCTTTCGGAAAGATGTCTGTTTGCTTGTCCCTGCGTTTTGCCGCTGATTGCATCGGAGGGTGGTCGACCGTGACAAATTTGATTAATTGGCGCACATTTGTACTTGTTGCAGATTGTCGTGTCAAGTTCATTGTCAGTATATTTTATACTAAGTTTTCTTGGCAGCTCACCTTGGCAGGCGAGCGGATTGCTCCCCCATGCGTGTGCATCGGTGGATGATAATTCAAGACGATTACCATAGCCATCGTACCGGTTTCTCGGCGCCATCTGAACCGGCCTTGAATTGCCGTTAAAACCGTTTACAATTTCTCCCGATTATCTTACAGTTTAGCCCCTTATCCCGCCCATCCTCCTTTACGAGGTCACGTCATGGAACAGCTCAAAAATACTCCCCTTTTCGCTGAACACGAGAAACTGAAGGCCCTCATGGCCCCCTTCGGCGGCTGGCACATGCCGATCCAATATGAGGGGATCATCGCCGAGCACCGCTGGTGCCGGGAGAAGGCGGCCCTCTTCGACATCTGCCACATGGGGGAATTCCACTTCAAGGGAGACATCGTCGCCTCGGGGCTCGAAGACGTCTTCACCTTCTCCGTGAAGTCGATCCCGGTGGGGCGCTCCCGCTATGGCTTTCTCCTGAACGAAAAGGGGGGCGTCATCGACGACCTGATCGTCTTCCGCCTGGCCGAGGACGAAGTTATGGTGGTGGTGAACGCCGCCACCATCGCCAAGGATTTCGCCGCCATCTCCGCCCGCCTCTCCGGGGGGGAGTTCCGCGACATCTCCGCCGCCACCGGCAAGCTGGACCTCCAGGGGCCCCTCTCCCGCGAGGTGCTCACCGGGGTGGTCGGCCCGGAGATCGCCGCCATACCCTACTTCAAGTTCATCCGGACGAAAGTCCTCGGCGTTGACGCCATCGTGAGCCGCACCGGCTACACCGGCGAGCTGGGGTACGAGGTATTCCTCCCGGCGGAGAAGAGCGCGGAGCTCTGGAACCGGCTCCTGGCCGACGAGCGGGTGAAGCCTGCCGGACTCGGCGCCCGGGATGTGCTCCGGCTGGAGATGGGGTACAGCCTCTACGGGAGCGACATCGACGAGGCAACCACCCCCATCGAGGCGGGGCTTGAGGCCTTCGTGAACTTCGACAAGGCATTCGTGGGGAAGGAAGCACTGCTGAAGCAGCGGGCCGAAGGGGTCACGCGGATGAAGGTGGCCTTTGACGTCACCTCCCGCCGTTCCCCTCGCCACGACTACGGGATATTCTTCGAAGGGGAGCGGGTCGGCACTGTCACCAGCGGCGTCTTCTCCCCCATGCTCGGCTGCGGCATCGGCATGGGGTACGTTGCCCCCGCGGTGGCCACGCTCGGCGCGCCCCTCACCATCAGCCACGAAAAGGTGAGCATGGAGGCGACGGTGGTGGAGCTTCCGTTCTACCGGGGCGGGTCGCTGCGTTCATAAGAAATCGTTTGCCGGATACGGATCATTATCAAAATCAAGGAGGGATACATGGAAACCTATTTCACCAAGGAGCACGAGTGGGTCAAGGTCAAGGAGGGGGTCGCCTCGGTGGGGATCACCGAGTATGCCGCCCACCAGTTGGGGGATGTCACCTTCGTGGAGCTTCCCAAGGTGGGGAAGACTGTGAAGCAGTTTGAGGTCCTGGCCGCCATCGAGTCGGTCAAGGCGGCCAGCGATATCTACGCCCCGGTTTCCGGCAAGGTGACCCAGGTGAACGAGGCCCTGGACGAGCGTCCCGAGATCGTCAACGAGGCGGCCGAGGATGCCGGCTGGATGGCCTTGATCGAGATGGCCGACCCTGCCGAGCTCCAGAAGCTCATGACCCGCGACCAGTATGACGAGTACGTGAGGAGCCTCGGATGAGCACTGCCAGCTACTGTCCCAACACGCCGGAGGAGGTGCGGGAGATGCTGGCGGCCATGGGGGCGTCGAGCATCGAGGACCTGTTCCGGCCGATCTCGCCGGCTTTGCGGGCACGCTCCTTCGATCTCCCCGAGGGGATGTCCGAGTTCGAGATGCTCCACCGGTTTGAGCACCTGGCCGGGAAGAACGCCCAGCATCTCTCTCACTTTGTGGGGGGTGGGTACTTCGACCACCTGATCCCGGCCGTGGTGGACCACCTTTCGGGTCGGGCCGAATTCTACACCGCCTACACCCCGTACCAGCCCGAATGCTCCCAGGGGACCCTCCAGGCCCTCTTCGAGTACCAGACCGCCATCTGCCGCCTCACCGGCATGGAGGTCTCCAACGCTTCCCTCTACGACGGCGGCACGGCCCTGGCCGAAGCGGCCATGATGGCGCTGCGGATAACGGGGCGCAACCGCCTCGTCATCGACGGGGCCGTGAACCCCTTCCACCGGGAGATCGTCCGGACCTATCTGGCCAATCTGGATGTGGAGCTGGTGGAGATCGGGCCGAAGCTCGGCATGGAGGACGACCTGCGGCTCCGGGCCACGATCGATGACGCCACGGCTGCGGTCCTCGTCCAGAACCCCAACTTCTTCGGGAGCGTGAGCGACTTCCGCCGGCTTGCCGCCGATGCCCACGCCGCCGGGGCGCTCCTGGTGGTTTCCGCCTACCCGGTGGCCCTGGGACTCGTGGAGAGTCCCGGCGCCATGGGGGCCGATATCGTGGTGGGGGACGGCCAGAGCCTCGGCAATCCCCTCTCCTTCGGGGGGCCCTCCTTCGGCTTCATCGCCAGTCGCAAGGAGTACATCCGCAACCTGCCGGGCCGGATCATCGGCGAGACCGTGGACAAAAAGGGGGAGCGGGGCTTCGTCCTCACCCTCCAGGCCCGGGAGCAGCACATCAAGCGCCACAAGGCCACCTCCAACATCTGCAGCAACCAGGGCCTCTGCGCCCTGCGGGGCCTCATCTTCCTCTCCTCCCTTGGCACCCAGGGGTTTGCGGAGCTGGCGCGCCTCAACTACGACAAGGCGGAGTACGCGAAGAAGGTTCTCGGCGCCATCGGTGGGGTGGAAGTGATGAATGGCGGCGCCACCTTCAACGAGTTCACCGTCTGCCTGCCGAAGATCGCCGAGGAGGTGGTCGTGGCCCTTCTGCGGAAGGGGATCGCGGCCGGCGTTCCCCTGGGACTCCATTATCCGGAGATGGAGCGGTGCATGGTGGTAACCGTGACCGAGAAGCGGACCCGGGAGGAGATCGACACCTTCGCCCGTCACCTGGAGGGTATCCTATGCAGCTGATCTATGAAAAATCGGTCCCCGGCCGCCGTGGGGTAAGGCTTCCCGCCAGCGACGTCCCCGCCGCCCCGGAACTCCCCGCCGCGCTTCGCCGTCAGGAGCCCGCTCCCCTCCCCGAGGCCAGCGAACTGGACGTGGTGCGCCACTTCACCAGCCTGTCGCGCCGCAACTTCTCGGTGGACACCAACTTCTATCCCCTGGGCTCCTGCACCATGAAGTACAACGCCAAGGCCCTGGAGGAGGCGGCTAAGCTCTTCGCCCCCTACCACCCCATGGTGCCGCTCCTTCCCCACGGGGCCTCTTTCAGCCAGGGATGTCTGGGGCTCGCCTACGAGCTTGGCGCGACCCTTGCCGAGATCACCGGCATGGACGAGGTGACTACCCAGCCCATGGCCGGCGCCCACGGCGAGATGACCGGCATCATGCTCATCGCCGCCTACCACGAGGCCAAGGGGAACAGGAAGAAGTACGTGGTGGTTCCCGACTCCTCCCACGGCACCAACCCGGCCTCGGCCGCCATGGTGGGGTACGAGATCATCACCGTCCCGACGGCTCCCTACGGCGACATGGATCTCGACACGTTCCGGGAGGTGATGACCGACGAGGTGGCGGCGGTCATGATGACCTGCCCCAACACCCTGGGGCTCTTCAACCCGCACATCCAGGAGATCTGCGACATCGCCCACGACCACGACGCTCTCATGTACTACGACGGCGCCAACCTGAACGCCATCCTCGGCAAGGTCCGTCCCGGCGACGTGGGGTTCGATGTGATCCACGTGAACCTCCACAAGACTTTCGGCACCCCCCACGGCGGGGGCGGCCCCGGGAGCGGCCCGGTGGGGGTGAAGAAGCAGCTGGTCCCCTTCCTCCCGGCCCCTCGGATCGTCAAGTACGACGACGGCTGCTACGGGGTCGACGCCCCGGCCCACGGGAGCATCGGCCGCACCTCCGGCTTCTTCGGCAACTTCGGGGTCATGGCCAAGGCCTTCGCCTACATCACCATGCTCGGCCGCGACGGGCTCATCCAGGTGAGCGAGCAGGCGGTGCTGAACGCCAACTACGTCATGAGCTGCCTGAAGGACGTCTACGACCTCCCCTACGACCAGACCTGCATGCACGAATGCGTCTTCTCGGCGGCCCGGCAGGTGAAAAACGGCGTCCACGCCATCGACATCGCCAAGTTCCTCATCGACCGGGGCTACCACCCCCCCACGGTCTACTTCCCCCTCATCGTCAAGGAGGCCATCATGATCGAGCCCACCGAGACCGAGAGCAAGGAGACCCTCGACGCCTTCATCGCCGTCATGCGCGAGGCGGCGGAACTGGCCGAGTCGGACCCGGCCGCCTTTGCCGAGTTCCCCAAGACCATGCCGGTAACCCGCCTCGACGAGACCAAGGCGGCGCGGGAGCAGAACGTCTGTTATTTTGGCTGCTGATTTCTCCGAGAACCTGACCCGCTGGCGCCTCGTCGACACCGGCCCCCTGGACGGCCCCGCCAACATGGCGGTTGACGAGGCGCTTCTTCAGCATTTCGATCCTGCTCAATCGCTGCCGGTGCTCCGCCTCTACGGGTGGGAGCCACCGGCTTTTTCGCTGGGGAGGTTCCAGCGGGCCGAGGAGGCGCTCCATCTGGCGCGGTGCGCGGCGGCCGGCATCCCCGTGGTGCGGCGGATCACGGGCGGCGGGGTCATCTATCACGCCGCGGAGCTCACCTATGCCGTCATCTGCGCCCCGCGCCATATTTCCGACGCCCGGGGCGTCAAGGAATCGTTTCGGGCGCTCACCGGTTTTCTGCTCCGCTTCTACGGCAATCTCGGGATAGAGGCCTCCTGGGCCGTGGATTCCCCGTCCGATGGAGGACGCCTCGGGGGGCGGACGCCCCTCTGTTTCGCCGGCCAGGAGGAATACGACATCGTGGCCGGTGGGAGAAAGATCGGCGGCAACGCCCAGCGGCGGCTGAAGGACGTGATATTCCAGCATGGCTCCCTGCCGTTGCGATGCGCCCTGGCCGAGGCGCTTCTCTTTTTCCAGGCCCCCCCCCGGGGGCTCCTGGAGGGAACCACGAGCCTCGCCCAACTGGGGGTTACGACTGACCCAGCATGGCTGCGGGAACGCCTAGCCGCCGCCTTCGAGGAATCCCTCGGCGTTGATCTCGTTCCGTCATCGCTCACGGCGGAGGAAAAGGCGACCGCGGCCCGCCTCGGTGCAGAGCGCTACGGAAAGGAAGCCTGGAATCTGCACGGAGAAACGCCATGACCATCGTCCGCAAGCCCCAGTGGCTTCAAAAGAAGATTAACCCGGCGGCCCACGCCGGGATGGAGGGGCTTCTGGGTGAGTTGCGCCTCCACACGGTCTGCCAAGAGGCCCGCTGCCCCAATATCACAGAGTGCTTCCGGGAGCGGCAGGCGACCTTCCTCATCCTGGGGGCCGACTGCACCCGCCTCTGCTCCTTTTGCAACGTGACGAAGCGGACACCTCTCCCTCCCGACCCCGACGAACCGGCCCGGGTAGCCGAAGCGATCCGCCGTCTCGGCCTCTCCCACGTGGTCATCACGAGCCCCACCCGGGACGACCTCCCCGACGGTGGCGCCGGCCTCTTTGCCGAAACAGTCGTTGCCATCCGGCGTGCGTCCCCCGCCACGAAGGTGGAACTCCTCATTCCCGATTTCCTCGGGAGCCGCGCGAGTCTCGCCCGTGTCGTCGCCTCTGCTCCGGACATCATCGGCCACAATGTGGAGACGGTGCCGCGCCTCTACCACATTCGGGCAGGGGCCGACTACGGTCGCTCCCTCGATGTGCTCCGGACCCTGCGGGAGCTGGATCCCGCTGTCAGGAGCAAATCGGGAATCATGCTCGGCCTCGGCGAGAGGGAGGAGGAGGTGCTGGCGGTCCTCGCCGATCTGCGGGAGGCCGGCTGCTCCTACCTCAGCATCGGCCAGTACCTTGCCCCCAGCAAGAGCCACCATCCCGTCAGGGAGTTCGTCCAGCCCGAGCTTTTCGAAAAGTACCGCACTGAGGCCCTTGCCATGGGGTTCGCCCACGTGGAGAGCGGGCCATACGTGAGAAGCTCCTACCACGCGGCCCGCTACGGCGGTCAACCATAACCCTCGGCACGAAACGTGCTGAATATCCGTTGGACCCCTGTTTCGCCTTCAAGGGAGGACGTGGGGCGGTTATTTGACGGTTGGGGGTGGGCAGGTGGCGTGCGAATGGTGGTACTGGATCGTTTTTGGTTTCGTTTTGATCGGAGTGGAACTTCTTTTCCCCTCCTTCACCATGGTCTGGTTCGGGCTCGGGGCTCTCATGGTCGGCGGCTGGTCCCTTCTCTGGGGGGGCTTCGGTCTGCTGATTCACGTGGTCATTTGGGTTGCTGTGTCGGTTGCCTGTTCCCTCGGATGGCGCAGGTACCTGAGGCGCAAATCGAATCATGGGGAAGGTCGGGCACCGGTAGATATGATCGATCCCCCTTTTGACGTCTGCTCCTCCATGGCTGGCCATGCAGTTCAGGTCGTTTCCCGCCAGGGACATCTCCTGAGGGTGGTCAAGCTCTGAGAGGAGCTGTGGCAGTCGACGGGGGAGGAGCCAGCCTCGCTAACTTTCACTGGACGTTTTTTGAGCATTCTTTCATAATGCGGCGGATCACAGGCCGTGCGTCCATCGGCATCGGTGGCGCCCGGTTGTGTGAAACTGCTTGATGTATTCTTGAGGAGGGAAATGATGGGACGTATGGCTGTTATAGTGCTTTGCTGGTGTGCGCTTTCTCTGGCGGCATGCTCCGGCAAAGGTGCACAGGAACTCTTCGAGACGGCCCAGTTCGAGGAGAAGCAGAACAATCTTGAGCATGCCCGAAAGCTCTACGAAGAGATCATTGCCAAGCATCCCCAGTCTGAGCTGGTCACCAAGGCAAAGGAGCGGCTGAATGCGCTGCCGGCAAAGTGAACGTGGCTTCGCTGTCCCCTGATCTGAAGGCGTTTGGGACAGCTGACTGATTCTGCCCCTTTACACGTCTTCGCCCGGTGGTAAGCTTGTGGAAAATTCACGATGTGGAGGATGCCATGAGCTACGGTGACGACAGAATTTACAAAAAGGTGGAGATTATCGGGGTGTCGAAGCGGGGGCTGGAGGCGGCCATCCAGGCGGCCGTTACCAAGGCCCACCAGTCGCTGGAGAAGCTCTCCTGGTTCGAGGTTCAGGAGATTCGCGGGCATGTGGGTGATGACGGCGCGGTCACCGAGTACCAGGTGGTGCTGAAGGTGGCATTTCAGATCAAGGGATAAAGTGTTGTGTGTAAAACGCTGAATTGATGGTGTCGGACAGTCCATTACACGGGAAAGGAAAACCAAACATGGCACAGGCAAAAAAGGGTGACACCGTCAAGGTTCACTATACCGGGAAGCTTACCACCGGAGAAATCTTCGACTCATCCGAAGAGGGAGGGAACGGTCCCCTCGAATTCACCATTGGCGAGGGTGACGTGATTCCGGGCTTCGAAGAGGCGGTGATCGGCATGAGTTCCGGCGAGGCGAAGACGGTGACGATTCCCGTGGAACAGGCCTACGGACCGAGGATGGAAGAACTCGTGGCCGAGGTGGAGCGGGAGTATCTCCCCCAAGATGCCGAGCCGAAGCTGGGGCAGCAGTACGAGGTGACCCAGGATGACGGCCAGGTCTTCAATGTGACGGTGACGGAGATGAACGACACAACCGTTACCCTTGACGCCAACCATCCCTTGGCCGGCCGTGATCTGATTTTTGACATCAAACTCATCGAGATCGCCTGATTCCGATCAGGCGCAGGAAATGAAAAAAAGGGAAGGGGCTTTGCGCCTCTTCCCTTTTTCTACGTCTGGCCGGAGCTTCTCGAAACGACGGTTGAGTGGCCCGGCTTCGTTTGCTCAGTTTTCGGTCATGAAGTGTTCTTCGTAGAGATCCTCAAGTTGCAGCAGGTGCTTTGTCTCGTCAGCCAGCATCTTCTCGAAGATACCGGCCATGGGGGCACCGGCGCATCCCTCGGCCATGCGTTTGTAGAAATCCATGGAGCCCTTTTCCAGGTGGATGGCATACGCCAGGGCTTCGCGGGTGTCGGAGTTGGGGCTCAGTTCCTTCTTGGCGAGGACGTAGCTGAGGTTCATGGTCGAGATCGGCTTGCCGAGAGCTTCGGCCCCCTCCATCTGTCCCTCGAGGAGGGCCTGCTCCAGGCTGTGCTTGTGCTCCAGCTCGTCCAGGGCGGCCTCCTTGAGAATCTCGCGGGCTCCCTTGTGCTTCACCTTTTTGATGGCGCCCAGGTAATGCCGGAACCCTTCTTCCTCCATCGTGATCGCCATCTCCACGGCGGCTTCGAACGTGTAGCAGACCGCACCCTGTTCGCTCATGGTCCTCTTTCCTCCTCCGTGTCTCGATAAATGATACTTTCTTAACACACCCGGCGCAGGAGCACAAGGGTCTTGTATACGCCGACCGCTGGCAATTGAACGGGGGTGCGTTACAATTCATCATCGTACGGATATCGTGTTGGCTTAAAGGAGAGGGCAACCATGAAACTATTTCTATCGGGCGGAACCGGTTTTGTCGGCGGCCATGTGAGGCAGGCGCTCCTGGATGCGGGGCACACCGTGAGGCTCCTCGTTCACCGGAGGCACGAGGGTGTGGAGCAGGGGGTCGAGCAGGCCGAGGGGGACGTGACGAGGCTCGATACCTTTGCGGCAGCGGTGGAGGGGTGTGACGCCACCATCAACCTCGTGGGGATCATCCGGGAGTTTCCGGGACAGGGAGTGACCTTCGAGAAGCTCCATGTGGAGGCGACCAGGAACGTCGTGGAGGCGGCGAGGCGGGCGGGAATCCGGCGCCACCTCCAGATGTCGGCCTTGGGCTCCCGGCCCAACGCCACCTCTCGGTACCATCAGTCGAAATGGCGGGCTGAGGAGCAGGTGCGGGCTTCAGGGCTGGAGTGGACCATCTTTCGCCCTTCCATCATCTTCGGTCCCAAGGACGACTTTATCAACAAGCTGGCCGGCTACATCAGGTCGTACCCGGCCGTGCCGGTCATCGGCGACGGGATGTACCGGATTCAGCCGGTTTCCGCCGATGACGTGGCCCGCTGCTTCGCCCTGGCCCTGGAGAAGCCGGAGACGGCGGGACAGGCCTACGAGCTGTGCGGCCCCGACCGCATCGTCTACAACGACCTGCTCGACACTATCGGCCGGGTCATCGGCAAGGGGCACGTGCCGAAGATCCCGAACCCCCTGGGGATCATGAAGCTGGTCGTTCCGTTCATGCAGGGCTTTTCCTTTTTTCCCGTCACCATGGACCAGATCACCATGCTGACCGAGGAGAACATCTGCGCGAGCCCCTGGCCCCAGGTCTTCGGCTTCGAGCCGGAGCGGTTCGAGCCGGGAATCGCCAAGTATCTCCGCCGCTGATACTAGTCTGGTCTACATGAAGCCTGCCGAAACGAAACTCGTGAAGCGGCCGTCGCCGATGATGATGTGGTCGAGAACCTTTATTCCCATGAGGTCGCCGGCCTCGCGGAGGCGCCGGGTGATCTCCAGGTCCTCGCGGCTCGGGGCCGGGTCGCCGGTGGGGTGGTTGTGGACGAGGATCACGGCGGCGGCCGATTCCCGCACGGCCGGGTTGAAGACCTCGCGCGGATGGACGATGCTTTGGTTAAGGGAGCCCTCGGATATCTGCACCTCCCGCATGATCCTGTTCTTCCCGTCCAGCAGAAGCACCATGAAGTACTCCTTGCGCCGGTCCCGATAGGCGTAGTGATAATGGTTGTAGACCTGCTCGGGGGAGGTGAACCGCTCGCTGCAGATCATGAGCCGTTCCGAATTGATGCGGGCTGCAATCTCCAGGGCTGCCTTGATGGAGGATGCCTTGGCGGGGCCGGTCCCCTTCACGGCGCAGAGTTCTCCTACCGTTGCATTGGCCAGGGTTCTGAGGTCGCCGAACTCCTGGAGCAGTGCCCTGCCGAGATCGATGGCACTGCGTTTGGTGACCGAGTCACCGGTGCGGATGATGAGGGCCAGGAGTTCAGCGTCGGAGAGGGTCGGGCTCCCCCGCCGCATCAGCTTTTCCCGGGGGCGCTCGTCCTCTGGCCACCCCTTGATGCCGCCTGTCATGTGATTATTCCTCCCTGCTGATTGTTCCCCGATCGGGCGCGGGAACTGTAGCATGGGTCAAGAATAATGAAAAGGGGCTCAGACCGCGATTATTGATTGAAGAGGTAGAGGAGGACCGCTGTCCCCGCCAGGAGTCGGTACCAGACAAAGGGGTAGAGGGAATAGCGCTGCACGAGCTTGAGGAGAAGGGCGACACTTACGTAGCCGAAGAGGGCCGAAACGCCGACGCCGATCAGAAGCGGCTGCAGTTCCCCCTCGGGTATTCCCTGTCGCACCAGGTGACCGACTTTCAGGAGGGCCGCCCCGGCCACGATGGGGAGGGAGAGGAGAAACGAGAAGCGGGCTGCCGTTTCCCGGGTGAAGCCGAGGAACAGGGCCGCTGTGATCGTGATGCCGGAGCGGGAAACCCCGGGAAGGAGCGCAAGACACTGGGCGAGGCCGATCACCATGGCGTTTTTAAGGTCGATGCGGTCCATGCGCCAGCGCTTGGAACCCATGGTGTCCGCCAGGGCCAGCAGGAGCCCGAAGCCGATCAGGAGGGCGGCGATAATGGCCTGGTTCGAGCGGAAGATTGCCTCGATGGGTTCCTCGAGGGTCTTGCCGACGATGGCGGCAGGGACGCAGCCGGCGATTATATAGTAGGGGAGCCGGGTGGCGGAGGAGTGCACCCCCCCCTTGAGACCCGAGAGGGCATTGACGGCCAGTTCGGCGATGTCGCGGCGGAAGTAGAGGCCGAGGGCGATGAGGGTCCCCAGGTGGAGGGCCACGTCAAAGGTGAGCCCAGACTCGGGCCACCCCATGAGCCAGGGGACAAGGATAAGGTGCGCCGAGCTGCTGATGGGAAGAACCTCGGTGAGGCCCTGGAGGGCTCCGAGGACTGCTGCGTGAAGGGGGTTCATAACCGGGTTTCTCCTTGGAGTGCTGACGTGAGTGCAATAGCGTAACCGATGTGAGCGAGCAAGTCAAAGTCTGGTGGCGCAATGGCACGGAGTTGTAACACCGTTGCAATAATTTTCATAGGCAGCGGGGCGAATCTGTGCTATTTCTCTTCCGTTTTGGACCTAAACCCCGCGGCGCCCTGTCGCCGTAACAGAAGCGGAGGAACCAATGTTCGGCCTTATTCCCAAGGAAGAGAAGTTTTTCGCCCTGTTCAAGGACATGACCACCAACATAATCGAGGGGGCGAAACTCCTCAAAGATCTGATGGACAACTATGACGACCCCCAGGGGACCCAGAAGCGGATCAAGGATATCGAGCACAAGGGTGACCAGATCACCCATGACATCATCCAGAAGCTCAACAAGAGCTTCGTCACCCCCCTGGACAGAGAAGATATCTATGCGCTCTCCGCGGCCCTGGACGACATCCTGGACCTGATCGACGCCTCAGCGCAGCGCTTCGTCATGTACAACGTTGAAAAGCCGACCCAGGAGGCGAAGGAACTTGCGTTCATCATCCTCAAGTCGTGCGAGTCGGTCGCCAAGGGAGTGGCCCTGCTGGGAGGGAAGTTCGAGCACATTGCGGAATACTGCGTGGAAGTGAACGCCCTGGAGAACGAGGCCGACCGGGTCTGCCGCGAGGCGATCAGCCGGCTCTTCGACGAGGAGAAGGATCCGATCCAGCTCATCAAGTGGAAAGAGATCTACGAAACTCTCGAGCGGGCAACCGACAAGTGCGAGGACGCGGCCAACATCCTGGAAAGTGTGGTGGTAAAAAATGCTTGACCTCACGTTCCTGATGCTCATTCTGGTCATCGGGGCGGCCCTTGCGTTCGACTACATCAACGGCTTCCACGATACGGCCAACGCCATCGCCACCTGCGTGTCGACCCGGGCACTCTCCATCAGGGCCGCCATCACCATGGCGGCGGTACTGAACTTCGCCGGAGCCATGATCTCCACCAAGGTGGCGGCCACCATCGGCAAGGGAATCGTGGACGCCGGCAGCGTGACCCAGATGGTGGTGCTGGCGGGGGTCCTGGGGGCCATCATCTGGGACCTGATCACCTGGTACTACGGGCTTCCCTCTTCTTCCTCCCACGCCATCATCGGCGGGCTCATGGGGGCGGTTATCGCCCATGCCGGCACGGCGGCCCTCCACTGGAAGGGACTCGAAAAGATCATCCTGTCACTCATCATCTCTCCCATTGTCGGCACGGCGCTCGGTTTCATCGTCATGGTCATCATGCTCTGGTGCTTCAAGAGTACCTCGCCACACAGCATCAACAAGCATTTCCGGCGGTTGCAGATTCTCTCGGCCGCCTTCATGGCTTTCTCCCACGGCACCGCCGACGCCCAGAAGTCCATGGGGGTCATCACCATGGCGCTCGTGAGCTACGGGTCCCTGTCCACCTTCGAGGTCCCCACGTGGGTGAAGATCGCCTGCGCCGTCGCCATGGGGCTCGGGACCGCCGGCGGCGGGTGGCGGATCATCAAGACCGTGGGGAAGGACTTCGTGAAGCTCCAGCCGGTCCATGGCTTCTGCGTCGAGACCGCCTCGGCCGGGGTCATCATGGGGGCTTCTTCCATCGGCATGCCGGTCAGCACCACCCACATCATCACCTCCACCATCCTCGGTGTTGGCCTCTCCAAGCGGCTGTCGGCGGTCAACTGGAACGTGGCAGGCCGCATCCTCATCGCCTGGGTGCTCACCATTCCGGCATCGGCCATGGTGGCCTTTGCAACCTACCAGGTGCTGACCCCCATGCTCGGCGAGTAGGGGGCGCCTGCCAGGGCCCGGAGCCGGTGAACAGTGACGGGTCACGAATCATACGATATGAAAAAGCGGGGGAATTCCCCGTTTTTTTTATTCCAGCTCTTCGCCAACCTCTTCCATCTCCTCGGTGAGGACAGCGAGGGTCTCGTCCTTCTTCCTGAATCGGACCACGAGCCAGTAGCAGAGGGCATAGGAGACGAGGGCGGCGGCAAAGCCGAGGAGGGAGGTTCCGATCATGAGGGTGACGGCGTGGCTCTTGAGGTGTGCCCACTGGAGTCCCTTGAATTGAAACTCCTGGGGGGGAAGCCCCCGGACCACCAGGCCGAGCTTGTAGCTGGCCGCCAGGGCGGGGACCACGGTGAGGGGGGTGTTGACCCAGGCGCCGGTGACGCAGGTGAGCTTGTTGAGCCGGAAGATGAAGGCTGCCGCGATGGCCAGAACCGTATGGAGCGAGAAGAAGGGGGTGAAACTGATGAAAACCCCCACCGCCAGGCCGGCTGCGATGTGGCCCGGATGGCTGTCGAGGGAAAGGATGGCCCTGATGTTCTTCTTCCACTTTTCCTTGTCGAGCACCGCATCCTCCGTGGCTAAATCGGGTGTACGAGTCTAAGGGTCCGTCCCCCGCATTGTCAATCCAATTCCCCGCTACTCCGCTTAGAATCACGAGTTTTCCCCTTCTCTTCCTGACAAATAAACTCCCTCCGGTATACTTTTACGGTTGACATAGCGAAGTGTAATACATATATATAAATCCATATATTAGATGTTCTGGTATTTTGCGCCGGACATCACGAGAAAGGGACGCACCGTGAAGCCTTTTGCTGTCGTCTTATTGATGCTGTTTCTCGCTCCCTCGGTCCTGCTGGGTGCCGAGCCGTCCGTGGCCCTCAACGAGGCCATCATCCTGGCCCTGGAGCGGAACCACCTGGTGAGCGGCGCCGCCTATGAGAAGGAGGCGGCCGAACAGGGGGCCGCGGCGAGTCTCAGCCGGTATTTCCCCCGGATCGTTTTCGATGAGGCGTTCAGCGCCTCCGACCTCCCCACCCGGGTCTTCATGATGAAGCTGGACCAGGGGCGCTTCACCCAGAATGACTTCCTGATCAGCAACCTGAACACTCCGTCCTCCACCACCGACTTCCGCACGGCCCTCACCCTGGAGCAGCCCCTCTTCGATCTGGGGATCGGCTACGGCCGGGAGATGGCCCAGCGGGAGGCGGAGCGGATGGGGTTCCGGTTCGAGGGGCGCCGGGAGGATGTGGGGTTCACGGTCTATGCCTCCTATCTGGCCGTGCAGCGGGCAAAGGCGGTCCTTGCGGCCGCCGAGAAGGACGTGGCCGAGGCCCGGGAGCATCTGCGGGTGGCCACGGCCCATGGCCGCGAGGGGACCGGCCTCAAATCTGACGAGCTGCGGGCACGGACCTTCCTTTCGGAGACGGAGGAGCGGACTATCACCGCCCTCAACGACCTGAAGCTGGCCAAGATGCGGCTGGCCCTTGCCGTGGGAGGCGGATCGGGTGATTCCCTCGATATCCGTGAGGATGTGACAGGGGAGGTATTCCGCCTGAACGAGGAGGAGATCGTGCGCCAGGCTGGTGCCAACCGCCGGGACCTGAAGGGGGCCGAGAAGGGGGTGGCGCGGGCCGAGGCCGCCGTGGGGCTCGCCCGCAGCGCCTGGTTCCCCACGCTCTACGCCGCCGCCTCCGTGCAGATGAACGACAAGGATGTCCCCTTCGGCCACGACAACGATGGGTGGAGCGCCGGGGTGAACCTGCGCTGGGAAATCTTCGATGGGATGGAACGGATGCACGGCTCGGCCCGGGCCCGGGCCGAACGGGATGCGGCCAGCCAGTACCTGGAGCAGTTCCGCAAGGAGGTGGCCCTCCAGGTGCGGGAGAGCATCCTGCGTCGGGCCGAGGCGGGGAAGAGGCTCGAGGTGGCGCGCCACTCCCTCCTGGCCGCCGAGGAGGGGGCGCGGCTCGTGAACAAGCGGTTTGCAAACGGTCTCGCCACCATGGTGGAGCTTCTGGACGCCCAGTCGGCCCTCAACCGTGCACGGACCGGCCTCGTGGAGCGGGAGACCGATCACCTGCTGGCAACGGCCCGGATCTACCACGCCGCCGGCATATTCCTGAAGGAGATGACCCCATGAGGATTCGGACAGTCACCGGCATTCCTCTTCTTGCGGCCGCAGTCCTGGCGTTTGCCGGCTGCGGGGGAGCGAAGGAGGGGACGGCGGAAATGGAAAAGCCCGTTGTCGTTACGGGGGTGATGGCGGAAAAGGTGGCCTACTCGATGATCCCGGAGGGGATGGAGGCGGTGGGGACGGTAAAGGCGCGAAACGCCGCCACCATCGCCGCACGGCTCCCGGGCACCGTCACCGGCGT
Source organism: Geobacter sp. (assembly GCF_030834625.1). Taxonomy (NCBI): domain Bacteria; kingdom Pseudomonadati; phylum Thermodesulfobacteriota; class Desulfuromonadia; order Geobacterales; family Geobacteraceae; genus Geobacter; species Geobacter sp. Next base: position 65,296 of record NZ_JAUQXO010000075.1, on the reverse strand, counting down.
CTTCGTGGCCGAGGGGGAGCGGGTCGGCCGGGGTAAGATCCTCGTGACCCTTGAGGCGACGGAGAGCACGGCCCAGGCCGCATCCGCATCGGCATCGGCGGACGAAGCGGTGCGGGGGCTGGAGGAGGCCCGGGCCCGCAAGCGCCTTGCCGATGCCACCTTCGAGCGCTACCACAATCTCTTCAGGGAAGAGGCGGTGACCCGCCAGGAGCTGGACAACCGGCGGGCCGACAAGGACGTGGCCGACCAGGTGGTGGCCCGTGCCGAGGCCAGGGTGATTGCCGCCCGTGAAGGTTCGCGGGCGGCCGGTGCAGTTGCCGGCTACACCCGTGTCTCGGCGCCCATGGCAGGCATCGTCACGGCGAAGCAGGTGGAGCGGGGGATGACGGTTTTCCCGGGCATGCCCCTTCTCACCGTGGAGGAGGAGGGGAACTACCGGCTGGAGGTGGCGGTTCCCGAATCCCTGGCGGCGAAGGTCAGGGTAGGCGCCCCGGTGCAGGTGACCGTGGAGGGGGCCGGAATGGCCGCCTCGGGTCGGATAGCCGAGGTGGTGCCGATGGCCGACGCGGCAAGCCGCACCTTCACCGCCAAGGTGGATCTCTCCGGCAAGGGGCTCAAATCCGGGATGTTCGGCCGAGTATTCCTCCCCACAGGGGAACGGAAGGGGATCCTCCTGCCGCGGGGCGCAGTCGTGGAGAGGGGTGCCCTCACGTCAGTCTGGGTGGTTGACGGACGCAACATCGCCCGGATGCGGCTCGTGAAGCCCGGCATGGTCCAGGGTGACCGGGTCGAGATCCTCGCGGGGCTCGCCGAGGGTGAGCGGGTCGTGACCGGCGGCGTGGAGAAGGTGGTCGAGGGGGCGGAAGTCCGGTAGTGCCGTTCCTTTCAGCCGTAGGAGGTGTCCTGCGTGCATCATGATGATGACGATACCCGAAGCGGGAAGCCGTACCTCGTCTGGTTCCTCTGTTTCCTGGCGGTCTGGCTGCTGATTGCCGGCATCGTTCTGGTAGTTCGTCACGGGTGGTCGTTCCCGGACATGGGGTAAGGTGAAATATCAATGGAAAAACTCGGCATTGCCGGAACCATAGCGAAAGCGTTCATAAATTCGAAGCTGACCCCCCTTATCGTGGTGGCTGCGCTGCTGCTCGGGCTCTACGCGGTGCTCGTGACGCCCCGGGAGGAGGAACCCCAGATCGTCGTGCCGATGATCGACATCTACCTCCCCATGGCCGGCTCCACCCCCAAGGAGGTGGAGGAGCGGGTGGTGGTCCCCTTCGAGAAGACCATGTGGGAGCTGCCGGGGGTGGAGTACGTCTACTCCATGAGCCGCCCGGGGATGGGGCTCGTGACGGTCCGTTTCCTCGTGGGCGAGGATATGGAAAAGTCGCTGGTCAAGCTCTACAACAAGGTGATGGAGAAGCGGACCATGCTTCCTCCCGGGAGCGGCGAGCCCCTCGTGGTGCCGAAATCCATCGACGACGTGCCGATCCTGACCCTCACCCTCTGGTCCGACCGCTACGACGGCCAGACCCTGCGGCGGGTGGGGCGGGAGCTCTGCGACGAGCTGAAGAAGGGTGACAACGTGGCCGAAACCCGGATCACCGGGGGGCTCGGGCGCCAGCTCTCGGTCCGCCTCGACTCTGGACGGCTCGCCGCCTATGGCCTCTCTCCCCTCCAAGTCATGGGGGCGATCCAGGGTGGGAACGCCCGGCTTTCATCGGGGGCTTTCGACGCGGGGAACCGGGAGGTTCTGGTGGATACCGGCGGCTTCATCGCCAGCGCGGAGGAGGCCCGGCGCCTCGTGGTGAGTGCCCGCGACGGCCGGCCCGTCTACCTCTCCGACGTGGCAACCGTCGCGGATGGCCCCCAGGAGCCCCGGGACTACGTCTCCTTTGGCCTGGGGCCGGCGGGTGTAGGGGCGATTCATGAATCGCCCCTTCGGAACATCAACAAATCGACGAATTACCCTGCCGTCACCCTCTCCGTGGCGAAGCGGAAAGGGGCCAACGCCACCTGGGTGGCCGAGGACCTGATCCGGCGGGTGGAGTTCCTGAAGGGGAAGGTGATCCCCTCCGACGTGCAGGTGACGGTCACCCGCAACTACGGCGAGACCGCCAAGGAGAAGAACAACGAGCTCCTCTTCCACATGTTCCTGGCGGCCATCTCGGTCACGATCCTCATCGCCGTTTTCATGGGGTGGCGGGCCGGGGCCGTGGCTGCCATCGCCATCCCGGTGACCCTGGCCCTCACCATGCTTGTCTTCAACCTGATCGGCTACACCCTGAACCGGATCACCCTCTTTGCCCTCATCTTCTCCATTGGCATCCTGGTGGACGACGCCATCGTGGTGGTGGAGAACATCCACCGCTACTTCACCACCACCCGCTTCAAGCCCCTGGAGGCGGCCATCCGGGCCGTGGACGAGATCGGCAACCCGACGGTGCTCGCCACCTTCGCGGTCATCGCCTCCATCCTCCCCATGGGGTTCGTGGGGGGGCTCATGGGGCCCTACATGCGGCCCATCCCCGTGGGGGCCAGCATGGCGATGCTCCTCTCCATGTTCATCGCCTTCATGGTCACCCCCTACTTCGCCTTCCGGCTCATGAAGGGGGAGTCCCACTTCGGGAGCGAAGCGGAGGCCGAGGAATCAAAACTTACCCTCTTCTACCGGAAGTGGATGGGGCTCCTCATTCACCGTAAGCCCCTCCGCTACGGCTTCCTGGCCGGGGTGGTGGCGCTCCTCCTCATCGCCTGCTCCCTCATCTACTTCAAGCTTGTCACCGTGAAGATGCTCCCCTTTGACAACAAGAACGAGCTCCAGGTGATTATCGACGCCCCCGAGGGAACCCCCCTGGAGGAGACGGCCCGGATAACTGCCGAGATGGCCGATGCCCTGCGCACCGTGCCGGAGGTGACCGACTTCCAGAGCTACGTGGGGACCAGCGCCCCCTTCAACTTCAACGGCCTCGTGCGCCACTACTACCTGCGGAGCGGCTCCAACGTGGCCGACATCCAGGTGAACTTCGTCCACAAGGGGGAGCGCAAGGACCAGTCCCACGCCCTCGCCACCCGGATCAGGCCCCTCCTCAAGGCCGTGGCCGACCGCCACGGTGCCCGCATCAAGGTGGCCGAGGTGCCGCCGGGGCCCCCGGTTCTCTCTACCCTCGTCACTGAGGTCTACGGCCCCGACCAAGCGACCCGCATGGATATCGCCCGGAAGATCAAGGAAATCTACGAAAAGGTGGACGGGGTGGTGGACACCGACTGGTACGTGGAAGACGACCAGCAGAAGGTCACCTTTGCCGTGGACCGGGAGAAGGCGGCCCTCTCCGGCATCGCCGTGGAGGACGTGGCGAAGACCCTCCGGATCGCCCTGGGCGGCATGGACGCCGGCATCATGCACCTGCCGGCAGAGAAGGAGCCGGTCCCCATCACCCTGCGGCTCCCGGTGGCGCAGCGGAGTTCCGTGGCCTCCCTCTCCTCCATCCATGTCCCCGGCCCCCGGGGGAATGTCCCCCTCTCCCAGTTGGTCCGGGTCACCACCGGCGTTGAGGACCAGACCCTCTACCGGAAGAACCTGAAGAGTGTGGTCTACGTCACCGGCGACGTGGCCGGCAAGATCGAGGCTCCGGTCTATGCGATCCTCACGATGCAGAAGGAGATCGACAGGATAGCGCTCCCCGGCGGCTATCACATCGAGCAGCGGGCTGCCACCCAGCCATGGAGCGAGGAGCGCCCCGGCATCAAGTGGGACGGCGAGTGGCACATCACCTACGAGGTCTTCCGGGACCTGGGACTCGCCTTCGGGGCGGTGATGATCCTCATCTACCTTCTCGTCGTGGCCTGGTTCAGGGACTTCACCACGCCGCTGGTGATCATGGCGCCGATTCCCCTCACCCTCATCGGCATCCTGCCGGGCCACGCCGTGTTCGGGGCCTTCTTCACCGCCACGAGCATGATTGGCTTCATCGCCCTGGCCGGGATCATCGTGCGCAACTCCATCATCCTCATCGACTTCGCCGAGCTGAAACGGCGGGAGGGGCTTGCCCTAGACGAGGCCATCATCGAGGCGGGGGCGGTCCGTTTCCGGCCCATGCTCCTGACCGGCGCGGCGGTGGTGGTGGGGAGCTTCGTCATCGTCTTCGATCCCATCTTCCAGGGGCTCGCCCTGGCCATGATGTTCGGGGAGATCGCCTCCACGACCCTCTCGCGGGTGACGATACCGATACTGTATTATATGGTGGAATCATGGAAGGAGCGGCACCGGAAACGCGACTTTTCCGCAATATCTGCGTAAGTCTTCGGGTTCGCTTGTGCGGCGTAGCGCTGCTACGCCTCCGCACTCACCCTTGACAGCCTTGATCTTGCGAAAAATTCACGTTTCCATTAATCACGTAATTAATTTTGGAGGTTCAATGTTCTGGCAGAAGAAACAAACCAATCCCGCCGCCGAGACCGTGGCAGAGAAGGTGGGGATCGAGGCGGAGGGTTTCTATCGTTCGGGGAAAATGCACTGCGCCGAGGCGGTGCTCATGGCGGCCCGCAACCAGTTTTTCCCGTCCGTGCCCGAGGAGATCGTGCGGGCAGCGTCGGGCTTTGGCGGCGGCTCCGGGGTGGGGTGCATCTGCGGCGCCGTCTCCGGCGGCACCATAGCCTTCGGCCTGGCCCTCAAGGATGACAAGCAAACTCTCAAGCGGGTCACCAAGGAGTTGCACGGGTGGTTCAAGCAGGAGTATGGCGCCGCCTGCTGCCGCATTGCCACGAAAAACGCCAAGGACAAGGGTGGGTGCGCGGTCCTGACCGGCGAGGTGGCGAAGAAGGTGGCGGAGCTTCTGGAGTCGTAAGGATTACCCCTCACCCGGCCTTCGGCCACCCTCTCCCCTGGGGAGAGGGTAATGGCGCTCCCCTCGCCCTTTGGGAGAGGGGCCGGGGGTGAGGGGGTTAATAGGAGAACTGCATATGTACATCGATCGCATGCTCAGAATCATCGCCGGGAGTTTCATTCTCATCTCGCTCCTCCTGGCCCACTACCACAGCCCCAACTGGCTCTGGTTCACCGCCTTCGTGGGGCTGAACCTCTTCCAGTCGGGGTTCACCAACTGGTGCCCCATGATCACCATCCTGGATAAGCTGGGGGTGCCGCGCTTCCCCCAGGAGTGCTGCCGCAAATGAGCTGCCGGATCACCATCCTCTGCGACAACACCGTGGGCCCCATCGCCGGGACCATCGGCGAGCACGGCTTCTCCGCCCTGGTGGAGTGGGAGGGGGGCGCGCTCCTCTTCGACACCGGCCGGGGGGAGGGGCTCCTCCCCAATGCCCAGCGCATGAACCGGGATCTGCGCCGGGTCGGCGCGGTGGCCCTCTCCCACGGCCACTACGATCACACCGGCGGGCTCTGGGGGCTCCTGTCCGCCTGCGGGGGGAAGGAGATCCTGGCCCACCCGGGCATCTTCGCCCGACGCTACCGGGTTAAAGACACCGGCGAGGCCTTCTCCATCGGCATCCCTTTTGCTGAGGAGTTCCTCCGGGGGCAGGGGGCCCGCTTTTCCCTTTCGGACCAGTTCCGGGAGGTGGGTCCGGGCCTTTTCCTGACGGGGGAGGTCCCTCGCTCGACCCCCTTCGAGGTGGGTGACGCGGGCCTTTTCTGTGACGAGTCAGGGTGCGCCGCCGATCCCATCCGCGACGACCAGTCCCTGGTCATCCGGACCGGGCGGGGACTCGTGCTTCTCCTCGGCTGCTGCCATGCGGGGCTCGTGAACACCATCGAATGGGCCCGGGAGGCCACCGGCGTGGCCGAGATCCACGCCGTCATCGGCGGGACCCATCTCGGTTTCTGCGGCCAGCGGCAGCTGGACGAGACCGTGGCCGCCCTGAAGGGGTACGGCGTGAAAAAGATCCTCGGGAGCCACTGCACCGGCTTTGCCGCTGCGGCCCGGCTCCACCAGGAGTTCCCCGGCCGGTTCCACCCGGCCCACGTGGGCTATACCATCGAAGTGTAAATAACCAGATACGGAGACGACTATCGACATGAAGAAGATCGGCATCATTGCAACGCTCGTTCTGGCCCTTGCGGCCACCGTCCTGGCCGCAGGTTTCCGCGACATCAGGGCGACGGAGGCGAAGGGGCTCCTCGCAGCGAACAAAAACGTCTATCTCCTGGACGTCCGTACCCCGGCCGAGTTCCGCCAGGGGCGAATCCCGGGGGCGGTCCTGATCCCCGTCAACGAGGTGGAGCGCCGCATCGGCGAGATCCCCCGCAACCGTCCGGTCGTGGTCTACTGCGCCGTCGGTTCCCGCTCAGGGTTCGTGGCTGGGTTCCTCTCCCAGAAGGGATACCGGGAGGTCTACAACGTGACCGACGGCATCGTCGGGTGGTACCGCAACGGGTTTCCCGTCAGCCGCTGAATCTTTCCTTCCCTTGTAAGCCGGCGGCGCGGGAGTTTCTCCTCCTGAGCCGCCGGTCATCCCCTTTTTTCAGCAAATTATAATTCCGTTCCAAACTAAAGATTCTCCCTCCTCCTGCCGATAGGGATTAGTGCGTTCCGTGCGTTACGGCACGGTGCGCACGTCCGCGTAACCCCATGGAATGGAGGAGATAGCATATGCAGATCAAACGGTACCGGAACTGGGGAATCCTCCCCAAGATCATGACCATCTCGGCGCTCACGGTGGCCCTTTTCGCCGGCATGGTCTTTCTCTTCTTCCTCCCCTACATCGAGGGGAAGATGATGGAGGGGAAGAAGGAGGCCACCAGGAATGTGGTCGAGGTGGCCTATGGGGTAATCGCCGCCTACGACGCCCAGGCCAAGGCCGGCACGTTGCCGCCCGACGAGGCTCGCACCCGTGCCATGCAGGAGATCAAGTCGTTGCGCTACTCGGGCAAGGAATACTACTGGATCAACGATCTCAGCGAGACGATGATCATGCATCCCATCAAACCGGAGATGGATGGCAAGCAGCTGGGCGACCTCAAGGATCCGAAGGGTACCTTCATCTTCAAGGAATTCGTCAAGATTTGCCGGGAGAAGGGGGCGGGTTTCGTCAGCTATCTGTGGCCCATGCCGGGCAAGAGCGAGCCGGTGCCAAAGGTTTCCTACGTGAAGCTCTACGAGCCGTGGGGATGGATCATCGGGAGCGGCATCTACGTGGATGACGTGCGCAGCGACATGGCGAAGCTCCACTGGGGGGTAATCGCCGGCATCCTCATCTTTTCCGTCCTTACCCTGTCGTTGGCCCTGTCCGTGGGCCTCGGCATCGTGCGTCCCCTGCGTCACGCGGTGGCGAGCCTCCACGACATTGCCGAGGGGGAAGGGGACCTGACGAAGCGGATAACGGTTACGCGGGAAGATGAGTCGGGAGAGCTCGCCCGGACCTTCAATACCTTCATGGAGAAGCTCCAGGGGATCATCTCCCAGGTGGCCCAGAACGCCGCCATGGTGGCGGCGTCCGCCAGCCAGGTGGAGTCGGCTTCGCGGCAGATGGCCGACGGCGCCGATCATGTGGCCGACCAGGCCGGCACCGTGGCCACGGCCAGCGAGGAAATGGCCGCCACGAGCGTGGAGATAGCCAGCAACTGCGTGAGCCTTGCCGAAGGGTCCCGCCAGGCGAGCGAGACGGCCCGCACGGGCGCCGCAGTGGTGCAGGAGACCGTTACCGTCATGAACCGGATCGCCGAGCGGGTGAAGGAGGCGGCCCAGACCGTTGACAGCCTCGGCGCAAGAAGCGACCAGATTGGCGAGATCATCCGGACCATCGAGGACATCGCCGACCAGACGAACCTCCTGGCGCTCAACGCCGCCATCGAGGCGGCCCGGGCCGGCGAGTTCGGCCGCGGCTTCGCCGTGGTGGCCGACGAGGTGCGGGCCCTGGCCGAGCGGACCACCCGGGCCACCAAGGAGATCTCCCAGATGATCAAGGCGATCCAGCAGGAAACCCGAGGTGCCGTCGCTTCCATGGAAGAGGGGGTCCACGAGGTGGAGCGGGGGACCGGGGAGGCGGCCCGTTCGGGAGACGCCCTGCGCGATATCCTGGACCAGATCAACAACGTGACCATGCAGATCAACCAGATCGCCACCGCTGCCGAGCAGCAGACCTCCACCACCACCGAGATCAGCCAGAATATTCAGCAGATCACCGATGTGGCCCACGGCACCGCCAACGGCGCCCAGCAATCGGCCGGCGCCGCCGGGCAGCTTGCGGAATTGGCGGAGGAGTTACAAAAACTGGTGGGTCGGTTCCGGCTGGCGGCATGATTATTTTCACTGCAATCAATGAGTTGTGACCGTTTGAACTGTGGCGCGAGCGAGTTTGTCTATGATTGCAACGGATTGATTTGTCGGTCTTCTGGCCGGGTAGTTTCGTATTTAGTACGCTTAACTTGCCGAAGGGAAAAGACGCGATGCAACTCACCATCAAGAAAAGAATGGGCATCACCCTTGGCCTGACTCTCATTGGCATGGGGGTCATCATCGGGTTCATGCTGTTCGGATTCGCCAAAGTCCATCATCAGCAGGAGCTGATGGAGCGGTTGACTCTGGTCAACAACACGGCCCTGCGCGGCAACATCGCCATGCTCAAGGCCCGGGAGTACGAGGCGGAATTCTTTGACCGCAAGCAGGACAAATGGGTTCCGCGGGTGAAGCAGGCAGTGCAGCAGGTCAGCGGCCACCTGGATTCCATTGTGGCGGGCACCGACGACCAGAAGATCAGGGAGTGGGCCGCCAAGGCGAAGAAGCTGGCAGTCCAGTACGACGAGCTGTTTGCGAAGATCGCCCAGAAGGCCCTGTCGAGTAATTTTCAGGATGAAGCGATTGCCGAGGAGCGGGAGGAACTGCGCGACGTCATCAACGAGTTCGAGCCGCTGCTGGACAACTACATTCCGAAGCAGGTGGGCATTGCCTATCAGGCAGCCAACAAGGAGATGGACCATGTCCTCAGTCTGACCCGCACCCAGATCCTTATTACGGTCTTCATCGTCGCCGCCCTGCTCCTCACCTGCCTGATCGCCACAGCCCTGCGGGTCGGCTCGTCACTGAGGATGATCGTGGATCGGCTCCGTGACATCGCCGAGGGGGATGGGGACCTGACGAAGCGGATCGAGCTTTCGAGCCAGGACGAGTTCGGCGAACTCGCCGCCTGCTTCAACGCTTTTGTGGAGAAACTCCACGGGATCATCTTCGAGGTAACCCAGAACACACTCCAGGTGGCTGCGGCGTCATACCAGCTCCAGGCCACCGCCGAGCAGATGGCCCATGGCGCCGAGGAGGCCGCTTCCCAGTCGGGTGCCGTGGCTTCGGCCAGTGAGGAACTGGCGGCATCCACCTTCGAGATCGCCTCCAACTGCGGCACGGTGGCGGAGAGCACCCGAAACGCCAACGATACGGCCACGGTCGGCGCGACGGTCATCCAGAACACCGTTGCGATCATGGAGCGGATCGCCGAGCGGGTCAGGGACTCGGCCCGAACGGTAGAGAGCCTTGGCGTGCGCGGCACCCAGATCGGCGAGATCATCTCCACCATTGAAGACATCGCCGACCAGACAAACCTCCTGGCGCTCAACGCGGCCATCGAGGCGGCCCGGGCCGGCGAGCAGGGACGCGGCTTTGCCGTGGTGGCCGACGAGGTGCGGGCCCTGGCCGAGCGGACTTCCCGGGCGACCCGTGAAATCTCCCAGATGATCAAGGGGGTCCAGGAAGAGACCCGCGGTGCGGTGGCTACCATGGAACAGGGGGTCCGCGAGGTGGAGAAGGGGACGGTGGAGGCCTCCCGTTCGGGGGATGCCGTCAGGGAGATTCTCGAACTTTTTCGCAGTCTCGACACCCAGGTCGGTGAAATTGCCACAACGGCCGACGACCAGACGCGCACCACCGCTGATATCAGTGCGAACATTCTCACAATTTCCGAGATCATCGAGACGACCGCCAAGGGTGCCAGCGACTCGGCCCAGGCTGCCGAAGGGCTGGCTCATCTGGCCGAGCAGCTGAAGGCCCTGGTGGGTCGGTTCCGGCTGGCGGCGTAGCATGTTGGGGATTTTCATTTTACCCTAAAGTTTTCAGTTCGTTGGCCGATTGAAATAAGTACGGCACTGCAGCGCCGTGCGACCAACAGGAGAGGGAGGCAGGATCTATGGCACTGATTACGTGGAGCGACACCCTGAGCGTGAAAGTGAAACAGTTCGACGACCAGCACAAGAAACTTGTCGACATGGTCAACCAGCTTTTTGACGCCATGAAGACCGGCAAGGGAAGCCAGGTCATGGGGGACATCCTCAAGCAGCTCATCGCCTACACCCAGACCCATTTCGCCGCCGAGGAGCGGCTCTTGAAGCAGTACGCCTATCCCGACTTCGAGGCCCACAAGAAGGAGCACAACGCCCTCGTCATGCAGGTGCTTGACCTCCAGAAGCAGTTCCAGGAGGGAAAACCGGTCCTCACCCAGAACATCATGACCTTCCTGCGGGACTGGCTCTCCAGGCACATCCAGGGTGACGACAAGAAATACGGTGTCTTCCTCAACGGCAAGGGAGTGATGTAGCCTCCTCCGCCCGTCCCCGCCCCCCTTTGTGCAATAGATCTGGAGCGTTTGGAGCTCCGATGGAACGGACCGTGCATCAGGCACGTCTGTCTGCGGCATACACGCGGGCAGGGAGGTCCCTCGTGAACAAATCAGAGATAACGATGACCGGAATGGAGAAGGTGCTTCGTGCCGTCGAGGATTCGGCGGATGCGGCGAACCTCCTGGCTCTGGAGATGGCCATCGGCAGTTTCGAGGCCGGCGATGATGGGCCGGCATGCACCGATCGTCTCGTGAAGACTGCGGACTGCGCGGTGCGGGCAACCGGTGACATGGCCCGCCTCATGCGCTCGGCGGGGCTCTTTTGACGAACGGTTCAATTTTCTGACTCGCCGGGAGCAGCCGGCATATTTTATCGGTTACGAAAGAAACAGAAGGAGACAGATATGGCCAACGTACTCATCGTGGACGATTCTTCAACCATGAGGAAAATCATCTCCCGTTCGCTCCGGCAGGCGGGTCTCCCCGTTGACGAGATCTTCGAGGCCGGCGATGGCATCGAGGGGCTCAACGTCCTCTCCGGCAAGAGCGTCGACCTCATTCTCTCCGACATCAACATGCCGAACATGGACGGTCTCGAGTTCATCAAGCAGGCCCGGGCCAACGGCTGCAAGGCCCCCATCGTCATGATCACCACCGAGGGGGGAGAGGATATCCTCAAGGAGGCCGTGGCGAACGGCGCCAGCGACAGCATCAAGAAGCCGTTCACCCCCGACCAGCTCAACGAGAAGCTCGGAGGCCTCATATGACGCTCTCGACCGGTGTTGCCGAAGCGACCAGGCTCACCGAGGAGCAGGTTGCCGGCTTCGTCATCGACGCCACCAAGGAAGTGTTCGGTACCATGGTGATGATGGAGCTGGAGGACCAGTACCCTCTGCAAGAGCCGGTTACGAAATTCCGGTGCAGCGTTACCGGCATGGTAGGACTCGCCGGCACCTATTCGGGAATCCTTTCCATCCACTGCCCCCTGGAGTTCGCCCTGCGGATCACCTCCAACATGCTCGGCATGGACGTGGAGGAGGTGGGGGAGGACGTGAACGACGCCCTGGGTGAGATCGCCAACATGCTTGGCGGCTACGTCAAGATGGTGCTCTCCAAGGGGGGTATGGACCTCCATCTCTCCGTGCCCACGGTCATCTCCGGCGAGGAGTACACCCTGAACGCCATGGCCGACAGCGACTGCGTCATCATCCCCTTCGTCAACGAGTCGCAGCGGTTTCTCGTGGGGTTGAAGCTGCAGAAGGAAGCATAGATCTCAGCAGGAGCCTCTTGATCCATGGATGGGTTTGCGAATCTCACCTCCGTCATCGATAACGCCCTGAAGCAGACCGCCGACGACAGCGGCATGCTCCTGGGGCAGGAACTCACTATCGGTGAAGCCGACTTCATCGCCACGAACCGGGCGACCTACTTCTGCGACATGGACGATGTCTGTTTCGTGGCGGAGGTGACGGCCAGTGGCGAGTACCCCGGCACGTTCCATATGGTTTTCGGGCTGCGGGACGCCATCTGCATGAGCGGCTTCCTCCTCGGCATTCCCCCTGCCCGCATCAACGAGAAGCGCCGCCTTGCCATCATGGAAAACGACGACGCCGACGCCTTCTCCGAGATCATTAACCAGGCAATCGGCTCATTCAACACGGTTTTCCAGCCCGCCTTCGAGAACAAGGTCCATCTGAAGGTGGTCCCCCCCAAGAAGTTCATCCCCGAAACCACTGAACTGACTGACACCGAACCGGTGCCCGATGGCGAGTACCTTCTCTTCCGTGCCCGCATGGAGATGCCGGGGCTGGAGATGGGGAATTTCGACATCCTCATGCCCCGGGAACTTGCCGAGCTCTTCGATCCCCCCCAGGAAGAGCCTGAGCCGGTCCCCGACGAGGCCGCCGGTGCCGACGGGGACGGTGAGGTTGAGGCGGCGGTTGGGGAGGAAGATTCTGCCGAAGCTCCGGTGGCCGCACCTGCCGCCGCAGTGGCCGAGGCTTCTCCTGCCACGGCGGAGAACACCCCCCGCAAGGTCCTCATCCTTGAGGACGACGAAACCGATCGCAGCATGGTGCGCGAGCTCCTTGTGACCCGCGGCTACGAGCCGGTGGAGGCGGGGCTCGATGCCGATGTCCGCGAGATCCTGTCCCAGGGCGGGGTGAGGCTCGTGGTGCTCGGCATCCACAACAACGATGATCTCGACATGTCCCTCTGCATCAAGATCAAGGCCATCGCCCAGGGCGAGAGCCTTCCCATCATCATGTGCGCCCGGGAGTGGACCCGCTCCGCCGTCCTCAAGGCGATCAAGTACGGCGCCCGGGACATCATCCTCAAGCCTTATCAGATGGATGAGGTGGTGGCCAAGGTGGAAAGATTCCTGAACGCTGCCTGACGTCTGTTGCAATCAATCCTCCCCAGTCAAAATTGTGACGTGGAAAGATCTCTTTTGACGTCATCCCCTTCCCTTTTCCCCTGTACCCTTCCGCATCGGTCCTTTGGGCGCCTGCTTATAACGGCACGACTTTTGCCCTTTGCCTTGGGGGGGCAAGCTCCCCGGACTCCACACAAGGTGTCACGACCGTGAACAGATTATTGAAAACAGCCCTTGGCTGCACCGCCCTGCTCCTCATCACCCTGCTGACGGTGGATCCTGCCCGGGCCGGCGACCGAAACCGCCTCTACCGGGTCGACGTCAGACCCCACGGCGGGTTCACGCGGCTTACGCTCAAGCTCGACCGTGAACCCGCCTACACGCTGACCCACCTTGCGGGTAACCGGGTGCGGGTCACCCTCCGGGATACCGACGGCTCGCGGTGGAAGCGGCTTCGCTCCTACAGCGACTCCAATGTGGCAGGGTGTGCCGTGTCAAAGCGGCGGGGGGACCTGCTCGTCACCGTCGGCGTCAAGGGTGACCCCCGCGGCGTGCGGGTTCTGACCGCGCCCGGCTCGGCGGCGCTCACCCTCGATGTGGGGAGCCGCTTCGCCCCCTCCCGCACCTCCCCCTTCGCCCAGGGGCGCGAGGGTATCAGGGTGGGGGTCGAGCAACTCGTCACCCGTTTCGACCCACCCGTGAAGAGCGACATCCCCTTCGTCCCCACCGACCGCCGCGTCCTCCAGAAAATGCTCACCCCCGAGGAGGTGGATATTATCCTTGCCGGCGAGGCCGCCCTCTACCGGGGGCAGGGGAGCGAGGCTGAGGGGATCTTTGCCCCCATTGTCACCGTCCAGTCGCCGGTAAAGGCCCTGGCCTACTATCGTCTCGGCGAGGCCCGCTCCATGCTCCAGAAGTACCCCGAGGCCCTGCGCGATTTCCGCGAGGGGGAGAAGCTCCAGCCCGAGTTCCTGGCCCAGTCGCCGGGCACCGCCTTCGCCTATGCCGATGCCGTCTTCCGCAGCGGCGATCTGGAGGGGGGGCGGAGGATGCTGGGACGCCTCATCGCGAGTCTGGCCGACAAGAAGTTCGCGCCGGTGCTCCTGGTGAGGCTCGCCGACATCCTGGCCCGCCAGGGGAAGGAGATGGAGGCGGTGGCCATCTACCGGAACGTCTCGGAGAATTTCCCCGATACCAAGGCGAAGTGGCAGGCCAGGATGAAACTGGCCGACCGCCGGCTCATGGCGATCGAGCCGGCCACCTTTGCCGGGCTCGTGGACGAGTACCTGGAGATAACTCGAAACGGCGACTTTATCCTCCGCGAAGAGGCCCTCTTCAAGGCGGCACTCCTCACCTCCCTCTTCGGCGAGGCTCCGGCCGGTTTTGCCCTGGTGGCCGAGTACGAGAAGAAGTTTCCCCGCGGCACCTATGCCAGCGTTGCCCGGGGGATGCGGGAGGAGCTCGTCGTTCCCATGGTCCGCGCTCTGGCGGCGGCCAAGGATTTCCCGGCCCTCGTGAAGTTTTCCCAGGACAACCGGGACTACCTGGCCAAGTGCATCGTCGATCCCGACTACGTGCGAAGCCTCGTCATCGCCTTTGCCGATCAGGGGCGCTTCTCGGAGGAGGCTGCCCTCTTCTCCTACCTGGCCGGCAAGGAGTGGAGCGCGCCCCAGGCCCCGGAACTCTACCGGCGGATCATTGAAGCCGCGGAGCGGACTGGCGACATCCCCCTGCTGGAAAAGACGGCCGACGACTTCCTGAGACGCTTCCCCAATCACCCCCTGGCCCTGCGCTACCGCGAACAGGTGGCCTCCCTCGACTACAATCGGGGTGACCTGGCAAAGGTGGCATCGCGACTTGCACCGCTTCTGTCCGGCACGGGGCGGCCCGACGACGTGGAGAGCCTCTATCTGCTGGGCAAGTCCCTGGAGAGCACCGGCAACAAAAAGGATGCGGAACGGGCCATGACCCTCTTCCTGTCAGAACTTCGACAGCGGGGGGGGACGTCGCAACTGGCCCCCGACGCCCATTACGTGGTGGCCACGGCCCGGCTCGCCCGGGGCGACCGGAAGGGGGCCATGGAACTGCTCCGCGCCGGGAGCGCCTCCGCACCCGAAGCTCTGCGGGATCCGTTCCTCTACAAGATGGGCGAAATTGCCCGGCTGGAGGGGCGTCACGACGAGGCCGCCGGTCATTTCCAGGCGGTCGTCACGGGGGGGAAAGACCCCGTCTGGCAGCAGATGGCCACCCAGGCCTTGGCCGACATGGAACTGAAGAAGAAACTGGCGGGGCAGGTGAAGTTGTCAAAATAGTGGCTGGATGTGACTCTGGTACGCCTTTTGCTGAAGAGGATGCGTAGGAACAAGGAGGATGGCAATGCCGATCGACAACATTTTCGGAACCACGGTGAATCTTCTGGCCAGGAACATCGACCTCCGGTCCAGAAGCCACACCATGATCTCCGCCAACCTGGCCAACGTTGAGACCCCCAACTACACCCCCACAGCCCTTTCCTTCGAGGATGAGCTCAAGGGTGCCCTCAAAGGCAAAAAGGGGGGAAGCCCGGCCATAACCCATCCGAAGCATATCCCCCTCAAGGGGCAGAGCGACTCTCTCCAGCAGGTCCAGGGGCAGGTGATCGAAACCCCCTCCCTCTCCCCCGGCAAGGACAGCAACGGGGTGGAGCTGGAGGCTGAAATGTCCCGCATGGCGGAGAACCAGATCATGTACAACGCCTCGATCCAGATCCTCGCCAAGAAATTCGAAGGAATCAGGTCCGCCATAAGGGAGAATAAATAATGGATTTCTTCAGCGCCATGCAGATCAGTTCCTCCGCCCTCTCGGCCGAGCGGACGCGGATGAACCTCATCTCCTCGAATCTGGCCAATGCCAATTCAACCCGCACCGCCGAAGGTGGTCCCTACAAGCGCAAAGACGCCGTCTTCGCCGCCACCCCGGCCGCGGAGAAGTTCCAGGCAGCCATGGAAAAGATGCGCCGCGGCGCAAGCCCCGCGGGGGTTCAGGTGACCCAGATCATCGAAGACCAGAACCCGCCCCGGCTCCAGTATGACCCCAGCCATCCGGACGCCAACCCCCAGGGGTACGTGGCGCTCCCCAACGTGAACGTGGTGGAGGAGATGGCCGACATGATCGCCGCCACCCGGGCCTATGAGGCCAACGTCACCGCGGTGCAGGCCGCCAAGAGCATGGCCCTCAAGACCCTCGAACTCTCTACGCGGTAAGGGGTTGCGGGGCGATCGTTTATTTTTTTGACACAAAAAAAGGGAGCGGCACAGGCTCCCTTATGAAAGCTTATCGGACGCATGATCAATAACTTTAGAGGTTTTTCAGGAGGCAGTCGTGATTGAAGGAATCGAAAGCGGTATTGGCATAGGGCAGGCGTTCCCCGGCGTGGGGGCGAAGGGGGCGAAGCCGGCCACCATGGTCGGCGATGCGGGGAAATTCTTCGGCGAGCTGGTTTCCAAGGTAAACGAGCTTCAGACCCAGTCGGATTCGGCCATTCAGGGTCTTGCCACCGGAGAATCCAAGGGGCTCCACGAGGTGATGATCGCCATGGAGAAGTCGTCCATCTCGTTCCAGTTCCTCAGCCAGGTACGGAACAAGGCCATTGATGCTTACAGCGAAATAATGCGGATGCAGGTGTAGGTGAGCGCTGAAAAACGGATTGCATGTGATCCGTAGGGGCGCCGCTTGCCGCGCCCGTTCCCGAGCAGGGCGCAGCAAGCGGCGCCCCTACAAAATCGCTTTGTGTCACGTATCGGAGCAATCGAATGCCTGAAGGTCTGAAAAAACTGGCGCAGCCGTTCATGGCCCTTCCCCCCGCCAAGCGGTGGATCGTGGGCGGGGTCGTGGGGGTGTCCATCATCGCCTTCGCCCTCCTGATCATGGTCGCCAACCGGACCGACTACCGCCCCCTCTTCACCAATCTCGCCAACGAGGATGCCGGCGAGATCGTCACCAAGCTGAAGGAGCAGAAGGTCCCCTATCGGATCGCTCCCGACGGCAAGGCGATCCTCGTTCCTTCCGACAAGGTTTACGACCTGCGCCTCTCCCTGGCCTCCGAAGGTCTTCCCCAGGGCGGCGGTGTCGGCTTCGAGATCTTCGACCGGAAGAACTTCGGCATGACCGAGTTCGTCCAGAAACTGAACTACCAGCGGGCCCTGCAGGGAGAACTCTCCCGCACCATCGGCCAGATCGCCGGGGTGGAGCAGGCCCGGGTCCACCTGGCGATTCCCGAGAAGGCCCTCTTCAAAGAGGACGAGAAGCCCGCCACCGCCTCGGTGGTACTCAAGGTGAAGGGGCAGCGCCAGCTCAGGGAGAACGATGTTCAGGGGATCGTGCATCTGGTGGCCTCCTCCATCGAGGGGATGAACCCGGAGCACGTGACTGTCCTCGACCAGAAGGGGAAGCTCCTTTCCAGGAATGCTCCCAGCGACGCAGCCGGCAAGATGACCGCTTCCATGCAGGAGATGCAGCGGGCCTACGAGCGGAACACCGAGGAGCGGCTCCAGTCGCTGCTGGACAAGGCAGTGGGCTCCGGCAAGTCGGTGGCCCGGGTGTCGGCGGTCTTCGATTTCCGCCAGGTGGAACGCTACGAGGAGAAGTACGATCCTGAAACCGTGGTCCGCAGTGAGCAGCGCAGCGAGGAGAGCATGGGGGGCGCCAACGCCACGGCGGGGGTCCCGGGGGTCCAGGCTAACCTTGGCCGCACCCAGACCGGCGCCGGCGGTGCCACAGGCCCTTCCGGGAGCAAGAACGACGAGACTCTCAATTACGAGGTGAGCCGTTCCACGGCCCGTACCATCGAGCCGGTGGGAACCCTCTCCAAGGTGTCGGTGGCGATCCTCGTGGACGGCAAGTACGACCCCCCCGCAGCCGGCAAGGATGGCAAGGCCGCCAAGCCCAAGTACGCACCCCGCTCCGCCGACGAGATCCAGAAGATCGACGCCCTGGTGAAGAGCGCCGTCGGCTTCAACACCGGGCGGGGCGACCAGGTTACGGTGGTGAACATCCCGTTCCAGGACACCGGCGAGGCGGGGACCGATGAGGGTGGTCAGTGGTGGAACGCCCCGATTTTCCTGGCGCTCCTGAAGAACTGCCTTATCGGTTTCGGCTTCCTGGCCCTCATCCTCTTTGTGGTGCGGCCCCTCATGAAAACCCTGAAGCCGGCGAAGCAGACCACCTTCGAGCCGGTCCCCACGGCGGAGGAGACCCTGAACCAGATCGCCGAGGCCCATCGGGTCCAGATCGGCAACCAGACCATCCGGCAGATGGAGCTCATGAACAAGGTCAAGGAAGAGCCCTACCAGGCAGCCCAGATTCTCCAGAACTGGCTCCGTACCAAAAGTGAATGAGCCGGCATAGCGTACAGCACCATCTCCATTCCCCAGAACGTTTCACGAGGCTGTGACCATGGACGGAACCGACAAAGCTGCCATACTGCTCCTCTACCTGGGTCCCGATGCGACCTCCCGGGTCTTCGAGCATATGGACGATAGCGAGATAAAACAGATATCCAAGAGCATGGCGAAGTTGGGCCATGTCCCCCACTCCGTCATCCAGGATGTGGTCAGCGAGTTCACCAACATGACCAATCCGGAGACCGGCATTTTCTCCCAGGGGGAGGAGTTCGTCCGCAAGATACTGGAGCAGACCCTGGGCGTCCAGAAGGCCGAGATGCTCCTCAAGGAGATATCGTCCTCCAGCTTCGGCGACATGGTCGACATCCTCGCCAACCTGGACGCCAAGACCATTGCCAACTTCCTTTCCCAGGAGCACCCCCAGACCATTGCCGTCATCCTGGCGAAGCTGCGGGCCAAGCAGACCGGCGAGATCATCGCCATGCTCCCCCATGAGCTCCAGGCCGAGGTGGTGATGCGGATCGCCGACGTGGACCAGGTGTCGCCGGAGATCCTCGAGGATATCGACGAGGTTATCAAGCGGGAACTGACCGCCATGGGCGGCATCCAGCGCTACAAGGTCGGCGGCGTGGAGAAGGTGGTCGACATGTTCAACTACCTGGACCGGAGCAAGGAGAAGCAGATCCTCGACAAGCTCGACGTCCTCAATCCGCCCCTGGCAGAGGTCATCCGCAAACACCTCTTCACCTTCGACGACATCTTCAAGCTGGACGACCGCTCCATCCAGGGGATCATGCGTGAACTCTCCAACGATACCCTGACCCTTGCCATGAAGACCGCTCCCGAGGAAATCAAGGACAAGATCTTCCGCAACATCTCCAGCCGCGCCGCCGAGATGATCAAGGAGGACCTGGAGGTCATGGGGCCAGTCCGCCTCTCCGACGTGGAGAAGGCCCAGGGCGAAATCATCAAGATCGTCCGCCGGCTGGAGGAGGAGGGGAAGGTGGTGCTGGCAGGCCGCGGAGGCGACGATGTCCTCGTTTAGAAGCGGGTCACGGATCATCAAGTCGGGCCAGGGGGCTCCCCACGCCTTCCAGAGTTTCAACTTCGGCCACATTCTGGACGAGACACCCACCCAGGAGCTTCCGCCGGGGGCGGCGGGGTTCGTTCACCAGGCTCTCGGCTCCGGGCCCGTCGGGCTCGGGCTTCCCGATCCGGCCGCCACTGTTGCCGAGGTTCCGGAACCGGCCATGCCGAGCCTGGAGGGGATGATCGTCCTTCCCGAAGATGAGTTTCAGGCCAAGGTGGACGAGCTCTACCGCAACGGCATGGACGAGGGGCGCCGCCAGGCGGAACGGGGCCTGGCCAATGTCTTCAAGTCGCTGCGCGATGGCGTGACGGCGTTGACGGGTCTGCGGAGCCGGGTCCTCAAGGAGAGCGAAGAGGATCTCCTCAAGCTTGCCGTCATGATCGCCCGCAAGATCGTTCAGCAGGAAATTGCCCAGGAGCCGGCAATCCTCGCCTCCCTCATCGCCGCGGCGGTGGGGGGATGCACCGATCGGGACCGGGTCGTGGTGCGCCTCAATCCCGACGACTACACGGTGGTGGCGGCCAATCGGCAGACGTTCCTGTCTAGTCTCGGCGACGACCTCCCCATCACCCTCACCCCCGACGAGGGGGTGGGCCCCGGCGGCTGTCTCGTGGAAACCGCCACCGGCACCATTGACGCCCGGATCGAGTCCCAGCTGGACGAGATCTATCGCACGCTCCTCGAGGAGCGGAGCGCACCGGCGGAGACGCCCCCTGCGCCGCCGGAGGCGGAGCCCCGCCCCGAGCTTCCCCTCGTCGTCGAGGACGCGATCCCTCCCTTCACGGGGCAGGGGGCGTGGCTCAAGGCGGAGGAGGAGAAGCCCTATGTCGAAGAATAGGATCGATTTCTCCCGCTATCTTGCCGCCGTGGAGAGCGTGAAGCCGATTCGCTTCCATGGCAAGGTGACCCAGGTGGTGGGGCTCGTCATCGAAGGGTACTGTCCCGACGCGGCGGTGGGCACCCTCTGCCAGGTCCATCCCCTCGACGGCGACCCGATCCCGGCTGAAGTGGTCGGCTTCCGCGACAACAAGACGCTCCTCATGCCCCTGGGCGAACTGCGGGGCGTGGGGCTCGGAAGCCTCATTTCCGTCAAGCGTAAGAAGTCATCCCTCGGCGTCGGCCCCGGTCTCCTGGGGCGGGTCATTGACGGCCTGGGCGAACCCATCGACGACAAGGGACCCCTCACTACCCGCGAGGAGTATCCCATCTACGCCAATCCGGTGAACCCCATGAAGCGCCGCCCCATCAGAAAGCCCCTCGATCTCGGCATCCGGGCCATCAACGGGCTTCTCACCTGCGGCGAGGGGCAGCGTGTCGGAATTATGGCCGGCTCCGGTGTCGGAAAGTCGACACTGCTTGGGATGATCGCCCGCTACACCGAGGCGGACGTCAACGTCATCGCCCTCATCGGCGAGCGGGGGCGCGAACTCAGGGAATTCATCGAGAAGGACCTCCAGGAGGAGGGGCTGAAAAAGTCGGTGGTCGTGGTTGCCACCTCCGACCAACCCCCCCTGGTGCGGATGCGGGGGGCCTACATCGCCACCACCATTGCCGAGTATTTCCAGGCCCAGGGGAAGAAGGTGCTCCTCATGATGGACTCGGCCACCCGCTTCGCCATGGCCATGCGCGAGGTGGGGCTGGCCATCGGCGAGCCACCCACGACCAAGGGGTACACCCCGTCGGTCTTCGCGGCGCTCCCCAAGCTCCTGGAGCGGACCGGCAACTTCATGGACGGAAGCATCACCGGCCTCTACACGGTGCTCGTGGAGGGGGACGACTTCAACGAGCCGGTCTCCGACGCCATGCGGAGCATCCTGGACGGTCACATCGTCCTGAACCGCGACCTGGCGGCCCGGGCCGTCTATCCCCCCATCGACGTCCTGGCCAGCGCCTCACGGGTCATGATGGACGTGACCGAGCGGAGCCAGCAGCAGTTCGCCTCCCGGTTCAAGGAGCTTCTGGCGGCCCACAAGCAGGCGGAGGACCTGATCAACATCGGCGCCTACAAACCCGGGTCCAACCCCACCATCGACTACGCCATCTCCAAGATGGAGGGTATGGTGCAGTACATTCGCCAGGGGATCCACGACGGGGTCACCATGGATCAGGCGGTAACGGGGCTCGGCGATATTTTTGACGAGGGAATGGCACTCTGATTGCAGCTTGCAGGGAGAGAGAAAAGACTTCCTGATTTCGACAGATTCCGGAGCACGCCATGATGCAGAAGCAGGGGTTCCAGTTGCAGCAGGTCCTCAACTACCGCAAAGAGATCGAGAAAGTGCGCAAGGTCGAATTCGCCACCGCCAAGCGGGAATTCGAGAGCGCCGCCGAGCTCCTGGAGCGCCACGAGGCCGAGGCCGACCGGGCGCGGGTCGAGTACAACAACAAGCAGTCGGTCGTGGTCAATGCCGGCGAGCTCCAGATGTATGCCGACTTCTTCCGGCGCAAGGCCGGTGACATCCAGTCCCAGCGTCTGGAAGTTGACACCAGGGGGGTGGAGATGACCGAGCGGCGCGAGGTGCTCATGGATGCCGCCAAGGACAAGAAGGCCCTGGAACTCCTGAAGGAGAAGCAGATGGCGGTACTGCGGCGGGAACGGGCCGAGAAGGAACGGGCTTTCCTCGAAGAGTTGGCCATCCAGAGGGCCTTCCGGTAAGCCATGGGGAGATTGGTCTTCACATCGATTGTGGCGGCGACGGGGTTGCTCCTCCTCGCGCCGCCGATTTGTACTCCCCCCTCCGTCGAGGCCCAATCCTCCGGAGGGGACGGCACGCGGCCGTCCGCCGTGGCGCCGGTCTATCCGACCGGGGGCGCCAAGAACGGCGTCGGTGAAGCGGCAGCCCTGGAGTTGAAGAAGCAGCAGCTTGCCGCCAAGGAAGCGTCCCTGGCCATCAAGGAGCAGGAACTGAAGGCGCTGGCAGCCACCCTCGAGGCGCGGGTGAAGGAGCTGGAGGCGGCCAAGGCGTCCCTGGACCGCTCCCTGGACGCCCGGAAAAAGGTGCAGAGCGCCAACTACCAGAAACTTCTCAAGGTTTACAAGGGTCTTAAGCCCCAGGAGGCGGTGAAGCTCCTGGACGGCCTCCCCGAGGACCAGGCCCTGGAGCTCCTGAGCGAGATGGACCAGAAGCGAGCTGCCAAGCTCCTCCCCCTCATCAAGCAGGAGAGGGCGCTCAAGTGGACCAGGCAGAATCTGGCGGCGAGATGATGGGATGAATTTGTAGGGGCGCGGTTGCCGTGCCCAGGGCGGGGAAACCCCGCCCCTACAATGCCCGATACTGATTTTGTTCTCTGACAACCGAATAGCAGCACGAAACGCGGAAAAGCCGCGTTTCATACCAACAAAGAAAGGAGGTGAACAAGTATGGAGATCATGCAGATGCTCCAGGTGATTCCCCAATCCATCCCCACCACCGTCGGAACCGCACCTGAAGTCCCTGCCGGGTCTGCCGCCACCCCTGACCTCTTCGCCTCGCTCATGGCCGGGCTCCTCATTCAGCCCGTCGCCACGACGGCCACCGCGGAACTTCCATCCCTTCCCGCGGAAACCGCAGCGCCGAACGATCAACACACCCCTGCCGCAGAGTCCGACGACAACGCCACCGCCACCGCCGAAGCAGCCCTGATGTCGCTCGCATCCCTTGTGGCACCCCAGACGATCGTTCAGCTGGCCGCACCGGTCACCGAAACCCCTGTCCCGACCGGCACGACCAGCGAGGCGAGCGCCGCCATTGCTGTCACCGCTACGACAACTGCCACCTTACCTGCCACTGCAACGGTAACGGCGACAGCACCTGCTACCGCCACCGCAACGGCACCTGCCACGCTTCCGTTACAACCGACCCAGGCCGAAGCCGTCATCCCCCACCCCGAACTCCCCCGGGAGACGACCCAGGCGAAAACACCGCCCACGGAAGCAGCCCCCGCCGCACCGGCACCCCAGGCCGCAGCACAGCCTGCTCCGGTGAACAATCCGGCGGAGGTCCTCACGGTCACCCTCGAACCGCCCAAAACCGCCGAGGTGACCCAGGTGAAACCCCAGGCGCCCCCATCCGAGCCCTTGCCCGAAACGGCACCGGCACCGGAGGTCGCGGCAGCGGACAGACCGGCACCCCGCACCATGGGGCCGGCGGCAGCCTATCCCGACCGGATACCGGTCATCCCGAGGGGGGAACCTTCCCCGGTCGCGGCTGAACGGGTACCGATGACGGAAACGGCACGGCAGACGGAAACCGCACCCCTTGCGGGCGTGAAGCCCCAGGAGGTGGAGGTGGTCATCAAGGGCGAAGCAGGAGATCAGCAATCCTTTGGCGAACAGGGGAACGGCGGCAACCAGGCCGCTGACATGAAGGCCCACGTCGCACCCGTCCAGTCCGACGCGGCGAAACCCTTCGAGCCGACCCTCGCAACTGCCACGAAGCCCGAGCACCAGCCGACCCACGGCCTGCGCGACAGCATCATGGCCCAGGTGAAAGAGGGGATCGCAACCCGGGAGCCCGCCGGAAACGGCGAGATCTCGATCCGGCTCGCCCCGGCCGAACTGGGCGAACTTCGGATCAATGTCCGGGTTGTGGACCAGCACGTGAAGGTGGAAGTGCTGGCGGCCAACAGCCAGGTGAGAGAGATTCTTCTCAGCAACCTGGATTCCCTCAAAGAGAACTTCTCGCGGCAAAACCTGACCATGACCGGCTTCGACGTATCCACCGGCACGGGCCAGGGGTACGAGCAGCTCTTCCGTGAAGGGAGGGAGGCCGGCCACCAGGGAGGCTTCAGGACCTCGCACCAGCGGGGAACGGCAGAGGACGAGGCACCGGCGACCCAGGCAGCGGACTACTACTACACCGACCGGCGCGATTCGATCCTCGACGTGAGACTTTAGGAAAGGAGGTGGCATAGACTGTGGTAAACGGAATCACAACCGACACATCAACGGCGGCAGCGGCCATGAAGAAGGCAACCGGCATGAACAAGGATGACTTCCTCAAGCTGTTCGTTACCCAGCTCCAGAATCAGGACCCCCTGAACCCCGCGGACAGCACGGAGTTCATCGGCCAGCTGGCGCAACTGACCCAGGTGGAGCAGGCCTACAACACCAACTCCAACCTGTCCACCATCATCGACCTGTTCAACGGTGCCTCGAGCCTTTCATCGGTCTCGTACATCGGGAAGACGGTCACGGCCAATGGTGATCTTATCAAGCTCGCCGGCGGCTCTCAACCGACCCTTGGCTACCGGCTCGCCGCCAATGCCGAGAAAGTCGCAATCGACATCAAGGATATCAGTGGCACCGTTGTCCGGACCCTGACCCTCGGAAGCACCCAGGCCGGCGATGGCACCATCGCCTGGGACGGCAGGGACGGCAAGGGGAATACCCTTCCGGAAGGGCGCTACACCTTCAGCGTGACCGGATTCAATGCGGAAGGGGAGAAGTTCCAGGGATACTCGCTCCTCACCGGCACGGTGGAAGCGGTCAATCTGGAAGGAGAAGAACCCCACGTAACCGTCGGCGGCATCAGCGTGCCGCTCGGCAATGTACTCTCGGTGAAAGGAGCGTGAGCCAGGGATGATCGACACGATCTATTTTCCCGAACCACTCCCCATCAACCCGGGTCCGAAACCGGCGCAACCGCAACCGGCGAAGCAGGGGGGCACACAGCCCGCCTTCGCCACGATCCTCGACGGCAAGATGCCGACCCAGGGGATCAAATTTTCCCAGCATGCCCAGGAGAGACTGAGGGCGCGGGGGATCAGCCTCAACGAGACAGACATGAAGAGGCTGGAGGGAGCGGTGGACAGCGTGGCCCAGAAAGGTGGGCGCGAATCGCTCATCATGCTCGGCGACGCCGCACTCGTGGTGAGTGTCAAAAACCGGACAGTCATCACCGCCATGGACCGGGGCAGCATGCAAGGGAATGTGTTCACGAATATCGATTCGGCAGTAGTTTTCTAGGACACGGGGACCAGGGATCGGGGACCTGAAGCAGCAGGGAAGTAAATGATCCACCACGGGCCGGACCTTCAAGGGGGCCCGGGGACGCCGACCGACAGAGGCGTCCCAACCACCCAGGCGGCAGTCGACTACTGCCACCCCACGGAGGCAACACACAATGAGCGTTACATCTGCACTCTACACCGGCATCAGCGGCCTCAACGCCAACGGCGAGGCCATGTCCGTCATCGGCAACAACATCTCCAACGTGAACACCATCGGCTTCAAGCAGGGGCGGATGCTCTTCTCCGACGTCCTCTCCAGCACCATCAGCGGCGGCTCCCAGATCGGCCGCGGCGTCCAGATCCAGACCGTGGAGAACCAGTTCACCCAGGGTTCCTTCGAGAGCACCGAGAGCGGCACCGACCTGGCCATCCAGGGGGACTCCTTCTTCGTGGTGCAGAACAGCGGCGGCCGCTTCTACACCCGGGCCGGCGCCTTCACCTTCGACAAGGACAAGATCCTCGTGAACCCGGAAGGGTACCAGATCCAGGGGTACGGGATCATCCCCTCGTCGGGTCTCTCCGACGGCGTCATGAAACCCATCGACCTGACCAATTTCGCCACGACGCCGCCGAAACTCACCTCCAACGTCGAGATGGTGGTGAACCTGGACTCCACCCAGACCACGCCGGCCCTTGCCTGGGACCCGGCCAACCCGGTGGCCACCTCCAACTTCTCCACGAGCCTTTCGCTCTACGACTCCCAGGGTAACGCCCATACCGCCACGGTCTACTTCCGCAAGACCGCCGACAACGCCTGGGACTGGCACGCCATTCTCCCCGACGCCGCTGCCGGCAGCCCCGGTCATCCTCTTACACCCGTCGACGGTACGCTCACCTTCGACGCCACCGGTGCCCTTACCGGCCAGACTCCCCTGGCCAGCGCGGCCCAGAACATCACCTTCACCGGTGGCGTCACGGCTCCCCAGCCGATCCTCTTCGACATGGGCGTCGGCGCCACCACCCAGTACGCCAGTCCCTCCGTGGTCTCCTCCCAGACCCAGGACGGCTACTACCAGGGTACCCTCACCAAGGTCACCATCGATGACAAGGGGTACGTGAACGGCGTCTACTCCAACGGCCAGCTCCAGAAGCTCTACCAGGTGGCCCTGGCCAAGTTCTCCTCCACCGCCGGCCTCTCCAAGGCGGGAGGCACCCTCTTCGAGGAGACCCTCGAATCGGGCCAGCCCCTCTTCTCCGACGCCAGCTCTCCCGGCGTGGGGAAGATTCTCGCCAACTCCCTGGAGCAGTCCAACGTGGACATGGCGGCCCAGTTCGTCAAGATGATCACCACCCAGCGGGGCTACTCCGCCAACTCCAAGACCATCACCACCGCCGACGAGATGCTTCAGGAAGTCCTCAATCTCAAACGGTAACCTGACATTCCCCCGGGGGAGCCACGCGGCTCCCCCTTTTTTTTCCTCTCTAACAAAGTCCCACTTCGCGACGGGGGGGGGCGTGCCGGAAAATTGACCACCCTGCCGGGGATGCCCGGTTCAGGGCGGTTTGAGGGGCCTGTTTGATGCCGTGCATCGGCTCCCTGTCGGTCCTTGTGTCAAAACATCGACCATTTCCGGTTTGTTCGGTGCGGTTCCTTCCGTTACGGGACCGTGCCCGCCACCGGTCCGAAGCCCGACATCAACGGCTTTCCCGCCTCATTCCCCGCCTGTTCTCCCTTTACCCTTTCTTTCGTCCCGCTTTTCCCGTTCTGGCACTTCGGTTGCAATGTATGCATCGGTGCGTCAAACCCACTGATATCAACCGCAAAGCACAGAGGAGGAGGATCCGCAATGGCTGCAGAAGAGAACGCCCCGGCTGAAGGTGCGCCGAAAAACAAGAAAATGCTCTTCATCATCATCGGCGCGGTCGCCGTGGTGGTGATCGCCCTTGCCGTCGTGTTCATGGGCGGGGGCAAGAAGGAGAAGAAGGAAGGCGAGGCCGAGGCGAAGGTGGAGCAGAAAGCCGAGGGGGCGCCCAGCGGTGGCAAGGAGGGAGCGGCCGGCGGTGCTGCCAACATCTTCCCCATGGAGCCGTTCATCGTCAATATTTACGATGGCCAGGAGCTCCGCTACCTGCGGGTCAAGGTGGAGTTCGAAACCGCCACCGCCGACGCCAAGAATGAGATCGAGATGCGCCAGGCTTCGCTGCGCGACTCCATCCTCGTGCTCCTGACCACCAAGACTCTCCAGGATGTCCAGGATCTTCAAGGCAAGAACCAGCTCCGGGACGAGATCATGGTGGCCGTCAACAAGATCCTTCCGCCGGGCAAGGTGAGCAAGATCTATTTCACCGACTTCGTGGTGCAGTAGGGGCGGCCCCGTGTGGCCGCCCCAGGGCAACCACGCAGGGTTGCCCCTACGCCAACCGCCGTAACGCCAGGGACCGTCCATGGAAAAAATCCTCACCAAGCAAGAGATAGAGGCGCTGCTGGCAGCCGTCTTCGAGGGCAAGATCGAGCCCGACAAGGAGCTGGCCAAGGCAGAGGGGATGGTGCTTTCCTATGACCTCTTCAGCAGTGAGGCCAAGGGGAACATTCCCAACCTCGACATCATCTACGACAGTTTCATCCGCTACCAGCGGGGCACCCTGTCGAACCGGCTGGGGCGTATCGTCGAGATCAAAAAGATGGGGGCCGGCGCCTACAAGTTCGACGACTTCCTCCATACCCTGCCGTCGCCGGTGGCCATGGCCATCTACAAGGCCGACCCCCTCAAGGGTGCTGCGTTGGTTGCCTTCGACAGCACCCTCGTTTTCACCATCGTCGACTGCATCCTGGGGGGGACCGGCTCGTCGGTCGTGCCCACCGCCGGTAACAGGATGTTCACCTCCATCGAGCTGCGGCTGGTCCAGAAGATCGTGATGGATATCCTCGCCGATCTGGAAAAGGCCTGGGCTCCCCTCTATCCCACCAAGATGGGATTCATGCGGATGGAGATGAACCCCCGGCTGGTCAACATCGTTCCCCCCGAGTACCAGGTGGTGACCATGGAGATGGAGATCCAGATCGAGGAGATCGTCGGCAAGATGGTCTTCGCCGTTCCCTTCATGACCATCGATCCGGTTCGGGAAAAGCTCAAGTCGGGATCCCAGGTGGACATGATGGCCATCGACCCCCAGTGGTCCTACCGGCTGTCGACGGAGCTCCTGGAGGCCCCCCTCGACCTGTCGGTGGAGGTGGGCGGGGCTACCATCAGCCTGGACGAACTCCTCAACCTGGCCCCCGGCGACACCATCATGCTCGACACCCCCTGCCACAGCGACCTGGAGGTGAAGGTGGGGGGGGTGTCAAAATTCATGGCGACACCGGGGCTTCGGCACGGCAACAAGGCGGCGCAGATCACCACCATACTCGGTAAAGGGAGAGAGCAGTGAGCGACCTCGACAAAGACAACCTGAAGGATGGCGAACTGGATAAAAAGAACCTGAACTTCATCCTCGACATACCGCTGCAGCTCACAGTGGAGCTGGGCCGCACCAAAATCCTCGTGAAGGACGTGCTCCAGCTCAACCAGGGGGCAGTCGTGGAACTGACCAAGCTGGCGGGGGAGCCCCTGGACGTCTTCGTCAACTCGAAGCTCGTGGCCCGGGGCGAGGCGGTGGTGGTGAATGAGAAGTTCGGCGTCCGGCTCGTGGATATCATAAGCCCCAACGAGCGGGTGGAGAAGGTGCTGTGACCCGGCTGGCGGCAACGGTTGCCGCGACGGCGGCCTCCCTGGTGCCGGCCGTTGCCCTGGCGGCGGACGGGAAGGAGAGCCCCGGCCTTGTGGCCCTCACCCTCCAGATGGTGGCATCGCTGGCCGTGGTGCTGGGGCTCATCTATCTCTTCTATCACCTCTCGAACCGCTGGTTCAAGCTGGGTGCCCAGACACGGGGGAGCAGCGAGCGACACATCCGCCTGGTGGAGACCCGCTACCTGGCCCCCAAGAAGTCGCTGGTCCTCGTGGAGGTGGGGGGGGACTTCCTGCTGCTCGGTTCCAGCGGCGATGCCCTTACCTTCATCAAGCAGATCGACATCCTCGAGGAGATCGAGGTGGTCGATGACGCGGAGAAGCGGCCCGTGGCCGCCCTCTTTCAGGGGAAGCTCGATGCCATGGCCGCGAAAATCGCCGCCATGAAGCAGGGGCGAGCAGACTCTCCCGGCCAGCGCGCCGAAAAACTCTGACACCAGGGACGGTGTTGCCATGACCAAACGCATTCTCATCATCCTTACGACCATCGCCGTGGTTACGGGGGTAGCCGCCGCGGCCTTTGCCGAGCCGGTGATCCCGACCCTCTCCATCGGAGTCGGCAAGGCCGGCAAGCCGGGCGACGCCTCCACGGTCATCCAGATATTCTTCCTCATGACGGTGCTCTCCCTGGCGCCGGGGCTCATGATGATGACCACCTCCTTCACCCGGGTCGTGATCGTCCTCTCGTTCCTGCGGCAGGCCATCGGCACCCAGCAGGCTCCCCCGAACCAGATCATCGTGGCGCTGTCGCTCTTTATCACCTTCTTCGTCATGGGGCCGGTCTGGCAGCAGGTGAACAGCCAGGCGATCCAGCCCTACCGGGCAGCCCAGATCACCCAGGAGGAGGCCCTCAAGCGGGCCCAGGTCCCCATGCGCAAGTTCATGCTCTCCCAGACAAGGGAGAAGGACCTGGCTCTCTTCCTCAATCTCTCCAAGATGGCGCGCCCCCGCAATGCCGACGACATCCCGACCCTCACCCTCATCCCGGCCTTCATGATCTCGGAGCTGCGGACGGCATTCCAGATCGGCTTCCTGATCTTCATTCCGTTTCTGGTGGTCGACATGGTGGTGGCGTCGGTCCTCATGTCGATGGGTATGATGATGCTCCCGCCGGTCATGATCTCGCTCCCCTTCAAGATCCTCCTCTTCGTCCTCGTGGACGGATGGGGCCTGGTCATCGGCTCGCTCATCAAGAGCTTTGGGTAAGACCGTAGGGGCGGGGTCCCCCCGCCCGGGCGCGGAAACCGCGCCCCTACACGGTGTCACCAACCGGAGGTATTTCACATGAGTCCCGATCTCGTCGTCCAGATAGCCCGCCGCAGCTTCGAGGTGACGCTGCTTCTTTCAGCTCCGCTCCTCATTTCAGGCCTTGTGGTGGGACTCCTCGTCAGTATCTTCCAGGCGGTCACCTCCATCCAGGAGGCGACCCTCGCCTTCGCGCCGAAGATCATTATCGTCATGGTGGCGATGGTCATCTTCTTCCCGTGGATGATGAGCTACATGAGCGACTTTACCCGGGAGCTGTACGCCATGATCCCCAACATGAGGCATTAGGAGACCCCGAACCCGGTCCCGAACCATGTTTCCCCTGACCACGCCATTTCCGTCAACCAATGATGTCGCCTTCTTCGCCCTCGTGCTGGGGCGGATGGCGGGCATCTTCGCGGCCATCCCCCTGTTCGGCGGCCGGCGGGTGCCCATGAACATCAAGGCCTTGATCATCTTCGCCATATCGGTGGTCTGCTACCCCCTGGTCAAGGCCGCTGTCCCCCAGCTTCCCGGCGACATGCTCTCCCTCGCCATGCTCATGATCCGCGAGACCCTCATCGGCACCTGTCTTGGCCTCCTCTCCCTCATTGTCTTCGCCGCAGTCGAGTTCTGCGGCCAGATCTGCGGCATCCAGATCGGCCTTTCCATCGTCAGCGAGATCGACCCATCCCAGGGGGACCAACAGTCGATCATCTCCATCTTTCAGGAAATGTTCGCCACCCTTCTTTTTCTCTCTCTCGGAGTTCACCACGTGTTCATCGGCGCCCTGGTGGAGAGCTACGCCGTGCTCCCTGTGGGGGCATGGACCATGAACGAGGGGCTCCTGAATTTCCTGGTCCTCACCATCGGGCAGGTCTTTGTCCTGGCGGTGAAGCTGGCGGCGCCAGTTATGGTGACCCTGCTCCTCACGAGCGTGATGCTCGGCATCATGGCGCGCTCGTTCCCCCAGATGAACGTCTTTTTTGTCAGCATGCCCCTCAATATCGGCATCGGCTTCATCATCCTCGGGCTTTCCCTCAACGTATTCCTCCATACCCTCCGGGGATCGTTCGGGGCGCTGGACGAGCAGATCATGACCATCATGAAGCTCATGGGTAAGGGATAGTGTCGGAAGACAAACACTCGAAAACAGAACAACCCACACAGAAGAGGATGGACGAGGCGAAGAAGAAGGGGGTTCCCCACAGCCGCGACCTCACCTCCACCGTCACGCTCATCGCCTCCATGGTCGCCCTCTACACCACCGGCGGCTTCATGTTCAACACCCTCAAGGCGACGAGCAGCGAGATCTTCGGCGCCATGGGGACCTTCGAGGTCACCGAGGCGAGCGTCGAGATGCTCCTGGTCAAGCTCTTCCTCGTCATCCTGCGGGTCTTGGGCCCCTTCATGCTCGTGGTTGTTCTCGTGGGGCTCTGCACCACCGTGGCCCAGGTGGGCTTCTCCGTCAATTCGGAACGAATCACCTTCAAGCTTGACAAGCTGAACCCCGTGGAGAATTTCGGGAAGCTCCTCAACAAAGACTCAATCATGGAGATGGCCAAGGCGATCCTCAAGATCGTGATCGTCGGCTACATGTCCTACAAGATCATGCGCGACGAGCTGGACGGGATCATCTACCTGACCGACACCGACCTGTCCGGCATCCTTGAGCTGATGAAGCACCTCTCGTTCAAGCTCGTGATCCACACCTGCGGCGTGCTCCTGATCCTGGGGGTCATCGATCTGGTCTTCGTCAAGTGGCGGTTCATGGAGAAGCAGAGGATGACCAAGCAGGAGGTGAAGGACGAGCACAAGGAGTCGGAGGGGGACCCGAAGGTGAAGGGGAAGATCCGGCAGATGCAGTTCCAGCAGGCCCAGCGGCGCCTGCGCACCGTCATCCCCACCGCCGACGTGATCATCACCAACCCGACCCACTTCGCCGTGGCCCTCAAGTACGACCGCCTTACCATGGCCGCACCGACGGTTCTCGCCAAGGGGGCCGACCACATGGCCCAGACCATCAAGGCCATGGCCCGGGAACACAGCATCATGCTGGTGGAGAACCGCTTTCTGGCCCGGGAGCTCTACGCCCAGGTGAAGGAGGGGGAGGAGATTCCCGAGGCCCTCTATGCGGCGGTGGCGGAGGTTTTAGCCTACGTCTACAGCCTCAAAGGAAAAGTATAGGGTGGCTCGCGTCAGTCTTTTGTCGCTTGGGGTGGAGGCAAGTTTTCACATGATAATACTAGCTACAATCACAAACACCGTATAGAGCAGCCCCGAACCGATGAGGATTGCCCTTGTCGAAGGACTTGTCTCACTCCGCTTTTTGTCTAAGCGGGTCTCAAAGTCCACTTGGAGATCCCCCTCCAGATTTCTGAGGTACTCAGCAACTGTTTCATTAATCATTCTGTAGCGGTTGTACAACAAGAAACCAAGCCAAAAGGTTCCAAGACACAAAATCCGGAGAGCAATACCTAGCTTGATGGATTGTTGTTGGAGGCTAAAAACGAGAATTGCTTGGCTGACAGTAGCAAAAAGAGAGAACACTGACCACTGAGTAGTGCCAAGACTTCTTTTGTATTCAATTAGCTTGAGATAAAGCTGGAGTTTGCCCGCACTTTCTTCGATCAAAGTGATCTCCCAATGGTTTATAATATTTGCCTAGACTGATGCCAAGTTCCAGTTTTAGGCACTGGAATACGTTCTATAGATTTCAGTTTAAAGGTCAAAATTGCTCCTCGTGGTTCTCGAAAATACCAACCATGGTTCAAATAGCCATTGATCCAAGTATCATATATTGCGCAGCTTCCGCCGGAATCGAGCAAGCCAGCAGCAATTACCCCTTCCTCTGCCAATTGTTCAGCTATCTTTGGTAATTCACAGTCAATTTGATAAATAACGACTGAGCCATATGAATCTATTCCCAATATACTGTGGTAGTAGGTTTCAAAGGGAATTCCACTGTCGATGTGCTTTTGAACAACTTCGTCCACCCTTTGATTCCAACCGTCATACCAGAGGTCATAGGGTGAGAAAAATTCTTTCTGGGCATTTCGTCCAAAAATATGGCGTAGATCATAATCATTTTTCGCTATTTCTTGCGGAGAGACTGCCTTGGAATTCTTGACCAGCGGCACCAAAGAGACTGCCCACTCGAGGCCCCTTGCAACAAGATCTTGGCCATCAAGCGAGAGAACACTATCCATATCAACGTTGAATCTTATGTCCATAAACTTGATTTCTGCTTTGTTTCTCTCATCCGAGAAAAAGCAAGCTGCCCAGTAGCTCCGACTCTCGATGGGTTCATCCTCAAAAAAGAAAATTTGCTTCTCACCAAATCCGGTTTTCATGAAACATGGCCTTAGCAAGTTGGCGGCAACATCGCTGACTGGAACGGCTATCACTGACGGAACGGTTCTGAATCTTTCGCTGTCCTGGGCAACGATTTCGGAAGAGGGTTCTGTCCCAAATTTCATTTCCTTGATGTGTTCCGGAATTTTAAGTTTCTTTGGTTCTTCTGCAAAACGAACAGGGTCGTTTGGTCCCACTGCATAACCTGCCTCCACGTCGCAGGGTTTTTCATGACGCCTCATGTACAGACCGGTCCGATTTCGTTCCGCAGCAAAGGCTATGTGCAGGGCCGCTGACTTTAGTTCATGTGCTGCAATCGTAACGCGAGCGGTACGGTTAATGGCCCTAGGGCGGCCAATCTCTATCTCAATTTTCATTTCCACCTCACGAAAGAATTTTGCCCGCTATCCTGGTAATATCCCCAATCTGGACCCCGGTTTTCCATGAAATCCAACAGTTCTTTTTCAGATAACGCATATTCTCCGAAATCAGGATCAGGATACACACCAGGGACGGAGATTTTTTGACCCCTCACATCGACGCGTTCCCCTGGCTTTACCTCAAGCAGTTGAGAACGCAACTTCTGAAGACCTTTCTGTTTTTTATCCTTAATAAAGGAGGCAGCGGCAAAACAAGCAGCGCCAAGGGTTCCTCGGTCAACATTTTCATTCCCCGCATCATCTTGTTTGCCAGCATTGGAGGATTTTTCAGCGTCACGTTTACCCAAACAAGTCACATTTTGATTATTAGGTGTACATATTGCGTATGCGCCAGTTGTAGTCTTCTGCATCGACAGACCATAGAGTTGGATGCGATTACGAGCGCTATCAATCGCAACTTTGCCAGTTTCCCCTGAGAGAACCCCTCCTGTTAATCGAACAGCATTGACGTCTAGTTCGTCATGAAGCAGAACACAAAAGTCTCCAAGATAACGACCTAAGCTTTCCGCGCAACGTTTAGCGATATCAGAAGCTTTCTTAAAATTGGGATCTTTGCATAGGTTTTTAACTTCCTTCTTGTCATTAGATCCTGTTGTCTCGCAACAGATCATGCGGTGAAGGCGAATTCGGCCATACTCTTCTAGTTGTTTAACAAGCAGGTCTTTAGCCCCTGCAAAAGCCCTCAGAGCAAGCCGTACTTCAAAGAGGAGATCAGGGTCGCTATCAGGGGCATTATATACGACACGAAGAACTTCGGCGCTCACGGGTACGCCATACATAGACCGTCTGTAACCCAAAATCGATCCGCACTCGACTCGCAATGCTTGATACGCCTTAACTTGCTTATTTTCTGTGGCCGCTTCCGTTTCGAGAATTAATCCGATTTCTGCGCTTTCAGGGTTATCCCTTTGTTGAAAGAATTGGCCTTCCCCACGGCGTCCTGCTAAACGTGGAAGGCATTTCTGAGAAAGGTACTCCCCCGCTACACCATTGGGGAAGCCCGGCTTGGGTGGTGCTGCAACATCAAGAACAAGCTTTCCCCATTCGTAGAGCCCAGGGACGAGGGACAATCCTCCCCCATAAGTTTTCAAGATCGCACCAGCGAGACCAGTTCCCAGTTTAACGACTGAAAGAGCGAGGCCTCTAGTTGGGTTGTCTTTAGCTAGAACAACTGCACCGGCCGCTTCTGCGTCACCATCATTCAGTAAGGAGACGAATGGGCTCGACTTCTTGAACTCTTTTTTCCAGGCTCGAGCGACCGCACCGGCGATATCGACTTCCCATATATCGTCGATTTTGTTCTCTGCAATAATATTGCTGAGACCGAACGCCTTCAGCAGGCCGCTGGTACCATTGGGACGGTCCTCCCTCACTGGGCCTGGCCACGCAATACCAATAACCAACTGAGAGTGGTCGATACTCTTTAACGTACCGCCGAAACGCTTCTTGATAAGTTCAACGAGTCGCGTCGCATACTCATTGATGCTCTCACTAATGGCGTCATGCACTGAAAGGTTCTTACTTAGCTCTACTTTCGCTACTGGCAAGGTCGACATTCGAAATATACTATTTTAGATTGATTGAGAAATATTATTAAGATCACTGTTGTAATAGAACAATTGGCACTTGGTTAAAGTACCTCCGATATCAACACCCAATAGCCAGAATTTATTCACAGCAGTATACTTTTCTGACACTTTTTCGCGTATAAGATACTGTTTCAAGTCATTGCGAATCTCGCCGACTGCGAGAGCATCCATTCTGTTCGAACCGAATTGAGTATCAGGCGAGAGACGAGTTTCGAAGTAAACATTTTTTCGTTGGGAGTTAAAGTCGCGGAGGTAGCGGTCAAGAAGCACATTATAACCGCCCTGCACGTAGAGTTCCTGGACGGCTTTCCGCCAATCTTCTGGCTGCATAAAATCTTCGGAATTTTCTTTATCAACCACAGATTCCTGTGTCTCAGATCTTTGAGATGGGATTGCGAGATTTTCCAAATCGATTTCCGCACGGCTCAGACCTGACGCCATGCCGCGGTTCAGGACGGTGGCGAGAAGGAAGTTCGCCAGAACCCGCTTGTGAAGATGATGGTTTTTCGATATTCCATACGGAAGTCGAATCCAGTCGGTAGTAGAACGATCAATACTGATTGGGATGCTGAAGCAGGTTGATGGTTGAAGTCGGTATATGATCTCTGTTATCCGGCGGATGAGAGGGAACGGAACATAGACTGGCTCAAGAGCCTCCTTTTCGTCCCACATGGCATCCTCATCAAGCTTCAATTTTTCCCTTGCTACTTTAATGAGGTGCGAGAACAGATCGCTGGCACGTTCGATTGCAGAACGGGGGCACTTCTCGTATTTATTTTTAAGATCCTTTATGTTGTTTACTGATGGGAACAAGAGCTGCTCGGCGGCGAGGTCATCCCTTAAGAGTACACACAAGGTATATTCCTTTTCTCCTGGAAATGGATGCGGTACCGGCAGTGGCTCGAGGCGAAAGAACTGTTCAAAAAGTTTCGTTTTGTCTCTTTGGAAGAGTTTTGACCAACCTGTTATGACTTCTCCAATGAGCTCTCTGAGGGGTTGCTGTGTCTGAGCACGACCGATTGAGATGATATCGATCTTGTAGAGATTAATGTATATTAAAAATATCTTTTTGCGCCGAATGGTCTCTTTAAAAGCTTCTACATCTTGACAGTTGTCTTTAGTGTCTGTCAATCCGAGATAACTGGGGCGGAAATAAGACCATGTAAAATTTTCATTCTTTTCCTTTGAACTGTTAGAACTGCTCTGTTGCTCGAACTCGAGATATTTTTCGATTTTGGTTGGTACTTCGTCTGTCCAATCTTTATTGCATTCAGCGTCAATATCAAAACCGTCGCTGCTTTCGTTCTTGGGCACTTTGTGATTTCTGGCTTCTCCGATTACAGCCAAGAGCTTCAGTGAATAGAAAAGGCTGTTTTCATCGAAGGCGAGTTTGTCAAGGTTGTTGTTGACTAGACTGATGAAAGCGGGAGTGCCAGATTCTCGCTGTCGTTGCCCTACCGCCGTTTGACAGCGGACAAACAAAGCGACTGTGTTGAGAATCTTGTTGAGAGCGCTCTCATCGATGCCAGTCCACCTTCGCCTGAGCTCGTCGCGGGCTCTGGCTGCGCTATACGCCTCCCAGGCAAATGGTTGAATGTACTCGCAATGAGATTCTCCGACCGCAACGATCAGCAGCAGTGGCAACGAGACAACCCAAGTGCCCTCTGAATTATAGGTTACGGTGCCTGTTTTTTGTGATATTTCCTTTAGGCAATCCGTCAGCGATTTAAAGAGTTCAAAGTAGTTATGTAGGTTTAGGCTCTTTGCAATCTCACAGTAAGGATTGTTTGCTGGGCACTCTTTGCCGAGCAATACCGATTCCAGGAAGAGAAGCATCCGAATTGTCCGCGCAAAGAGGTTCTTGACCTCAGTTTGCGTCTGTGTCATGTAAATGCTGTGTAGCGCTGGCGAAAGATCATGCAGTTGACGGTTCTCTCTCCTTTCGGTCAACGTACAGCTGCTTAATGCGTTTGACCATCGGGAGATCTCCATTCGGATTTTTTCATCCAGGTTGCATTCAAACAAGGTGTCTGCGGTATCATTCTTGAAGTAATAACACGGATCAGTATTATTGGGGCGCCACGCCAGCACACGCAGTATGTCATAATTTTGGAGGTTTTTCCGTAGCTCGCGTATTTGCTCGGGTGTCTTTTCAAATAGGGCTTTCACTGTTCGGCTCCTGTTTAAATAGCTTGCTATGAATATTTAATGTGTAATAATTATTGTATCTTGGGGTAAGGCAATCGCAAGTGGGGACGTAATTTTAGTAGGCAGTCTGACTTGCATCATCCAGCAGTCGACTTTGAGTTGCTGAACATGGGTGACAATGATTCTGCAATTAAAGGAGAGTCAAAAGACAATGAACGATTGTGATCACCAAGCCTTCTCGTTTACAAAATCGGCTGATGCGTTTAATAAATCTGTCGATGGAATAGTCAAAAAACTTACAACCAAAGTTTTAGAGGCAACAGTAAGGTTGCCACTTTCAGACAAAGAACATCCGTTTTATAGTGTTGAAAAAGCAGCTCAGGAAGCTCTTGGGCTTTTTGCAGATTCTCCATTTATTTTAATAGAACGATTAAGGATTTTTGACAAACAACCAGTTGCATTTCATCGAGCGTACCTAGACCCAAAGAGATTTCATGATCCTGATAATTTTTTACGCAGCCATGACTTTGAGACTGAATCACTTATTGATATTTATATTAAACACGGGTACGAGCCAGTATCTCGAGACACTGTATTGATGGCCCGTGGAGCCAATATTTATGAGAAAAACATGATTAATCTTTGGATAAAAAAACTTCAAGACGAAACTGTCGAGCTTGATGATAAATTCAAGTCTGATAAAAAAACTAAACTTTACGACTCTAATCCAATTGTGAGGGTAATCTTGGATGCTGAACAAAAGCTTTATGCCAGCGATACAAAAACTGGAGAGCGTTTTGTTCTAGAGTTTCTTAAAGCTTCATACCTGGAAAATTGGAAATATGAGATTAAGAATCGTCCTGCCTAATCAGTTAAGCTGATCGCTCTTCAATCGCGCAATCCTCGACGTAGCTCGGGCTACGCCTGCGGTTACGCTCAATCGTCGCAGCCAAATCTGGCGCACATACGAACGCGATGGGAGCAGCGGTGGCAGTTGAGAATTGTGCAGGGAAGAAAAAGGCCGGAGCAATGTATGCTCCGGCCTTTTGCCTTCGATACGTCAGCTTGTCATCATGTGTCCAGTTCGGGAAGGAGGATCGCGTTCACGACGGCACGGATACGTTCCGCTGCCTCGATTGCCTGGCTTGCCTGAACCTTGGTTATTGCCGGGTAGTGGGACGGATATTTCAGCGGGACATAGTATCTGTTGAGCAGCCGGCACGGGACGTCAAGTTCATTGAGTGCGCCGTGGGGCTCTAATGCCGAAAGGCATTCGTTATGAAGTGTAACCAGGTCGTGTGTCCTTTCCGGCCTGGTGCCGCTGGACGCAAGCAACGCCTTGAGGAACTTTTCAGCGGCATCATGGCAGAGGATGCACATCTGGGAGTGGAAGTCGTCGAATTCCCTGTAACTGGCCTGGGCGTAGGCGAGATCGCTTTCGGCCTTGGCAAGCCATTCACGGGTAATGGTTCTATACTCATTTTTCATAGATCACTTTTCCCCGGGTAAAGATATCCTTGATGAACAGATCGTTCACCGAGAGCCTTCCGGCAACCTCCGCTGGCGTGTAGACCAGTATGTCGACCGGCACGTGATGGTCCACGTAGCGGTCGACTTCGGCGCTCCGATCCCAAGGATTTTTGTCGGTCTCCTTGATGACGAGGAGATCGATATCGCTTTCTTCGGATGCCGTCCCTTCAGCTAGGGAACCGAATAGGATGATTTTTTCCGGCTGATAGTTGGCCCCGATGCTGGCAATGAGTTTATCCAGTTCAATCTCCAGATGACGCATCAGTTTCTCCATAATAATTGGGCAGTTATGCAACGATTGCATAACCTGTGCATAAAGTCAATTACCGGAATAGGGAGAGTCAAAGTGGAGAGGCCTTGCGGCCTCTCTCTTTTCGGTCGGCTCAGTTCGATATGGGCCGCGGCGTGGTGGCGGAATTGGGCGGCAGGACCGGATGCATGACCAGCGGCTGCTTGCCGGTGAGGGTCTTCATGAACGCGGTGATCTTGTCGGCGTCGTCGTCGGTGAGGGAGATGCCGAGCTGGGCGCTCCCCATGATCTTGACGGCGTCCTTCAGGTTCCAGACCTTGCCCGAGTGGAAGTAGGGCATGGTGATGGCCGCGTTGCGCAGGCTTGGCGACCGGAAGACATACTTGTCGGCCGCCGTGTTGGTCACCTTGAAGCGGCCGGTGTCGTCCACGGGCCTGATCTCGGGGCCCGGGTCCTCCTTGACGCCGAAGGGGAAGTAGCCGGACCCCCCGACGTTGATGCCGCTGTGGCAGGCGACGCACCCCTTGTTCAGGAAGAGGGCGAGCCCTTCCTCTTCGGTGGCGGTGAGGGCCTTCTTGTCTCCTTTCAGGTACTTGTCGAAGGGGGCGTCGGGGGTGACGAGAGTCGCCTCGAAGACCTCGATGGCCTTGGCCACGTTGTCGAAGGTGACCGGGTCTGCCTCGCCGGGGAAGGCCTTTTTGAACAGGGGCTGATAGCCGGGGATGCTCTTCAGGGTGGCCACCAGGTTTTCGGGCTTGTTGTTCATCTCCACCGATGCCTGGACCGGTCCCTTGGCCTGGGCCGCCAGATCCTCGGCCCGGCCGTCCCAGAACTGGGCGATGTTGTAGACGGCGTTCAGCACCGTGGGGGAGTTGCGGGGTCCCTTCTGCCAGCCGTGGCCGATGGATGTCTCCAGGATGTCGGTGCCGCCGAGTCCTACGTTGTGACAGGTGTTGCAACTGATGAGGTGTGACGACGAGAGACGCGGATCGAAGTAGAGCATTTTCCCCAGTTCGACTTTTGCCGGGCTGGCCGGATTCCCCTTCAGGACCGTGGCCTTGGCGGGAATCGGCTTGAAGATCCCCTTGGCTCGCCCCATGACGTCCTCTTTACCCCATGCTGCACCCGCTGCCAGGGCGATCATCGCCCCCCACGCGATAGTCTGTGTCCGCATTCGTATTCCTCCTTGAACGTAAAATTGTGAAACAAATTAAATTAAGTATAGTCCATCGTATCAGGTCTGCAAGGCGGTCAGGAATTGCGGCTGCTTGCATCCCCCCGCAAGCGGGGTTACCCTTGTGCTCAGGTGCACACATTCAGTGCCGGAGGCCGCCGTGACGCTCCATCGCCTTGAGAGGACCCAGTTTCTCCCCATACCTCTGGCCGAGGCGTGGGATTTCTTCTCCGACCCCCGCAACCTCTGCCTCATCACCCCACCCGACCTGGGATTCGCCATCACCTCTCCGGTGCCGGAGCGTACCCACCCGGGGCTCGTCGTTACCTATACCGTGACCCCCTTCCTCGGCCTAGCGGTCCGGTGGGTGACCGAGATTACCCACTGCGCCGAACCCCACCTCTTCGTGGACGAACAGCGCTTCGGACCTTACCGGTTCTGGCACCACCAGCACCACTTCAAAGAAGTGGAAGGGGGGGTGGAGATGCGCGACATCGTCCATTACCGGCTCCCCTTCGGCCCCCTCGGCGGGATGGCTGCCTCCTTCGTGGCCACGCGGCTTCAGCGGATCTTCGATTTCCGCCGTGACGCCCTGGCTGGCCGGTTCAGCGGCTGGGGGTGAGGGGCAGATTATGCTTCCCCGCCCCGCAGCCCCTGGGGTATCATCGACTCCGTCAGCATTATGCCCCAGGAGGTGATACCGTGC
This sequence comes from Geobacter sp., assembly GCF_030834625.1. Lineage (NCBI taxonomy): Bacteria > Pseudomonadati > Thermodesulfobacteriota > Desulfuromonadia > Geobacterales > Geobacteraceae > Geobacter > Geobacter sp. The sequence continues at coordinate 23,745 of NZ_JAUQXO010000075.1, read as the reverse complement.
AGAAGGGAAAGCCGGCCAAGAAGTACTCCCAGGCGGGGAGGGTTCACGACCTGATCCGCCTCATCGAGGCGCGCCACGGCGTCACCCTTGAGGAGATGGCCGAGGAGACCGGGGTGGACCGCCGCACCGTTCACCGGGACCTGAACGTCATCCACGAGGCGGGGTATCCCCTGGTCTCCGAGTGGCTGAACGGCCGCAAGGCCTACCGCTTTCTCACCCGCTTCAAGGATGTCCCTCCCATCACGTTCACCCTTCAGGAGCTTATGGCCCTGTCGTTTTTCCGCTCCCAGCTCTCCTTTCTGGACGGTACCCCCTTCCGGGAGGATCTCGATGCGGTCTTCCGCAAGATCAATTCGGTCCTCCCCCCCCGTTACGGGGCCCACATGGAGCGGATCGCCGACGTTTCGCTGCCGCTCCTGCAGGGGCGGCGCGACTACGCCCCGGTGGCCGGGCACCTGGAGAGCCTGCGGGACGCCCTCATCTACCAGTACCGGGTGAGGCTCTCCTACCGGGGGGCGGGGAAGGGGCGGGCAACCACCTACGAGGTGGACCCCTACACGCTGGTTTTCTACAAGGGGGGGCTCTATCTCGTTGGGTACGCCCATAACCGCAAGGCCTTGCGAACCTTTGCCGCCGAGCGGATCGCCGGCGTGGAGGTGCGGAAGGAGCGCTTCGAGATTTCCGCCGACTACCGGCCCGAGGAGCGGCTCAGGGGAGCCTTCGGCATCGTGGAGGAGGAGCCCCTGGAGGTGGTGATCCGCTTTTCGCCCGAGATCGCCCACGCGGTCCGGGGGAGGGTCTGGCACCCGAGCCAGACGATGAAAGCCGGGGACGACGGGAGCCTCCTCCTCTCCTTTACCGCTGGGGGGAAGATGGAGATCGTCTCCTGGATACTCTCCTACGGCGAGCATGCCGAGGTGCTGGCGCCCGCCGGGCTGCGCGAAGAGGTGGGGGGGGCGGCGCGGCGCATGGCCGAGAGGTACGGGGCAGCACTTTCTCGCGAAGGGGGCTGAACGGAAAAAGCGGGCGGGACTAAAGTTTTTTCGCGGCCGGCCGATACGGATAAATAGAGTGTTAACAATCCGTATTGCGCGACCCCGTCCTCCCTTTGCGGGTGTCGCGGTGGAGCTTGCATGGGGCTGGCCGAAAAATCCGACAAAATTCTCCGCTATCTCCCGTCGCCGTTGAAGCAGCTCCTGGCCCTTCTTGTCATCATCTTCGCCATCGAGTCGCTGCTCATGACCCTGCTCCCGCTGGTCACGGGCAGCGGCCGTCCCGTTCTCTTCTCCCTCATCGATGTCACATTTCTCGTCATCCTTTCGGCTCCCATCATCTGGTGGGGGATTGTCCGGCCGCTGCGCAACGTGGCCTTCACTGCCGCGCTCCATGCCGATCTCCTTCTTGATCACATTGCCGACGGGATCATCACCTTTGACGGGGCAGGGCGACTCAAGACCCTCAATCCGGCGGCGGAACAGCTCTTTGGTTGCGGGAGCGCCGAGGCGGTGGGGAGGCCCATTGGTGATATCGTGGCGGTCAGGTCGGCGGGAAAGGATCACTCTTTCTTTACCTCCCTTCTCTGCTGCCAGGAAGATGATTCCCGCATTGCTTGCGATGCGGAGGGGATACGGAGCGACGGCAGCCGCTTTCCCGCTGCCCTTACCCTGAGCCGGGTACGGCTGGACGGCGCCTGGACCTTTATCGGCATCATTCGCGACGTGACCGAGAGCAGGGAGGCCGATGAGCTGCTCCACGAAACCAACGAGAAGCTCGATGCCCTGATCCAGGCCTCGCCCCAGGGGATCGTGGCCGTGGATTTCGCCGGTAACGTGACCCTCTGGAACCGGGCGGCCGAGGAGATCTTCGGCTGGAGCGCGGAGGAGGTGCTCGGCAAACCCTACCCCGCCGTCCCCGCGGAGAGGGCCCGCGAGCACGCGGAGCTGCGGGACCTGGTCCTTGCCGGGAAGAGGGTCACCGACGTGGAGTTGCGGCGCCGGCGCAAGGACGGCACTCCCATCGATGTGAGTCTCTCGGCTGCTCCCACCTACGACGGCTCGGGTACTCCGTTCGGGGTTATCAGCATCATCTCCGACATATCGGCCCGCAAGCGCGACGAGCAGGAACTCATCCTCCTCAAGCGGGCCATGGAATCGAGCATCAACGGCATCACCATCACCGACGCGACCCGCCCCGAAAACCCCATCATCTACGTGAACCCGGCCTTCGAGCGGATCACCGGTTACAGTGCCCACGAGGTAATCGGCAAGAACCCCCGCTTCCTCCGGGGAGACGATTGGGACCAGGCTGAACTCAAGAAACTCATGCTGGCCCACCGGGAGGAGCGGGAGGGGTGCTTCGTACTGCGCAACTACCGCAAAGACGGCGTTCCCTTCTGGAACGAACTCTCCATAGCGCCGGTGCGGGACCGCGACGGTGTGGTGACCAGCTACATCGGCGTCATGAACGACATCACCGAACACCGCCGCTACGAGGAGCAGCTCGTCTACCAGGCTACCCACGATCCCCTCACGGGGCTCCCCAACCGCAATCTCCTCCAGGACCGCCTCGGCCAGTCCCTGGCCCTGGAAGCGTTCCGGCGCCGAAACCCCATCTGCGTCATGTTCCTGGATCTCGACAACTTCAAGAAGGTGAACGATACCCTGGGGCACACGGTGGGGGACATGCTCCTGAAGGCGGTGGCGAACCGGCTCAAGAACTGCCTGCGAGGGGGCGATACGGTGTCGCGGCTGGGGGGCGACGAGTACATCATCGTCCTCCCCAACGTGCGGGAGATGCACGATGTGGTGACCGTGGCCAAGAAGATGATCAACGTCTTCGTGGCGCCGTTCCTCCTCATGGGAAACGAGATCTACGTGACCGCCAGCATCGGCATCGCCCTCTTCCCCACCGACGGCGACACCGTCGACACGTTACTCAAGAACGCCGACGCCGCCATGTACCACGCCAAGGAACAGGGGAAGAACAACTACCAGTTCTACTCGGCGGAGATGAACACCCGGGTCTTCGAGCGCCTCTCCCTGGAGACGAGCCTCCACCGGGCCGTGAAGCAGCGGGAGTTTCTCCTCCACTACCAGCCCCGAGTCGACCTGCGGACTGGCCAGATCTGCGGCGTGGAGGCGCTGGTGCGCTGGAACCACCCGGAGATGGGGCTCGTCTCGCCGGCGAAATTCATCCCCCTGGCCGAGGAGACCGGACTCATCGTTCCCATCGGCGAGTGGGTGCTCCGGACCGCCTGCGCCCAGAACAGGGCATGGCAGGATGCGGGGCTGCCGCCGCTGCGGATGGCGGTCAACCTTTCTGCCCGCCAGTTCCGCCAGGAGAACCTCATCGCCATGGTGGGCGAGGTACTCGGCGAGACGGGGCTCGACCCCCGCTGGCTGGAGCTGGAGCTGACCGAGAGCCTGGTCATGCAGCAGGCGGAGAAATCCGCCGCCATCCTCCACGAGCTGCAGGCCATGGGGATAGAGGTAGCCATCGACGACTTCGGCACCGGCTACTCCAGCCTGCTCTATCTCAAGCGCCTGCCGGCGAGCGAACTGAAGATCGACCGTGGCTTCATCAACGAGCTGGCCCACGACAGCGACGACGCCGCGATCGTCTCGGCGATCGTCGCCCTCGGCCGCACGCTGAACCTGAAGATCGTCGCCGAGGGCGTGGAAACCGAGGCCCTGCAGGCGTTCCTGCCCCGCCTCGGCTGCAATTCGCTGCAAGGCTTCCTGCTCGGCAGGCCGATGCCGGCCGAGCAGTTGCTCGCCAGCGTCGCCTGAGCGCCGCCAGCGGCGTGCCACGGGACCTGTCAGAACCGGCAGATTCGCCCATCGCCGTCTCGTTGACTTCCGCCCGCGCTGCGAACACCTTATGTCGCGCCCGCCGGGCGGCATGCCGCGACATGTCACGCCGCCACGACGAGCGTCTATCCAATAACGAGAAAACATGCATGAACAGGCTGTGTGTACTGGGGCTTCTCATCGGGCTGAGCGGGAGCCCGGCACTGGCGGCTGGCCAGGGCGAATCCGGCAATCCACCGGCTACCGACAAGGAGCGTTTCATCGCCAGCCTGATGGCTCGCATGAGCAACGCGGAAAAGATCGGCCAGCTACGCCTGGTCAGCGTCGGCGCCGACCATCCCAAGGAAGCGCTGATGGCGGACATCCGCGCCGGCAAGGTCGGCGCCATCTTCAATACCGTGACCCGCCCGGACATTCGCGCCATGCAGGATCAGGTCCGCCATAGCCGCCTGAAGATCCCGCTGTTCCATGCCTACGATGTGGCCCACGGCCACCGCACCATCTTCCCCATCAGCCTCGGCCTCGCCGCCAGCTGGGACCCCGAGGTGGTCGCCCGCAGCGCGCGGATCTCCGCCCTCGAAGCCAGCGCCGACGGGCTCGACATGAGCTTCTCGCCGATGGTCGACATCACCCGCGACGCGCGCTGGGGGCGGGTCTCGGAAGGCTTCGGCGAAGATACCTACCTGACCTCGCTGCTGTCCGGCGTGATGGTCCGTGCCTACCAGGGCTCCAACCTGGCCGCCCCGGACAGCATCATGGCGGCGGTCAAGCACTTCGCCCTGTACGGCGCGGCCGAAGGCGGCCGCGACTACAACACCGTGGACATGAGCCTGCCGCGCATGTTCCAGGACTACCTGCCGCCCTACAAGGCCGCGGTGGACGCCGGCGCCGGCGCGGTGATGGTCTCGCTGAACACCATCAACGGCGTGCCCGCCACCGCCAACCGCTGGCTGCTGACCGACCTGCTGCGCCAGCAGTGGGGCTTCAAGGGGCTGACCATCAGCGACCATGGCGCGGTGAAGGAACTGATCAAGCACGGCCTCGCCGGCAACGAGCGGGACGCCACGCGCCTGGCGATCCAGGCCGGTGTCGACATGAACATGAACGACGATCTCTACTCGACCTGGCTGCCGAAGCTACTGGCGGCCGGCGAGATCGACCAGGCCGACATCGATCGCGCCTGCCGCGACGTGCTGGCGGCGAAGTACGACCTCGGCCTGTTCGCCGATCCCTACCGGCGCCTGGGCAAGCCGGACGACCCGCCGTTCGACACCAACGCCGAGAGCCGCCTGCACCGCCAGGCCGCCCGCGAGGTGGCTCGCGAAGGACTGGTCCTGCTGAAGAACCGCGACGGTCTGCTGCCGCTGAAGAAGCAGGGGCGGATCGCGGTGATCGGCCCGCTGGCCAAGAGCCAGCGCGACGTCATCGGCAGTTGGTCGGCAGCCGGCGTGCCACGCCAGGCGGTAACCGTCTACCAGGGCCTGGCCAATGCCGTCGGCGAGCGTGCCACCCTGCTCTACGCCAAGGGTGCCAACGTCAGTGGCGACCAGGCGATCCTCGACTACCTGAACAGCTACAACCCGGAAGTCGAGGTCGATCCGCGCTCCGCCGAGGCGATGCTCGAGGAGGCCTTGCGCACCGCGCGCGACGCCGACCTGGTGGTCGCCGTGGTCGGCGAATCGCAGGGCATGGCCCACGAGGCCTCCAGTCGCACCGACCTGCGCATCCCGGCCAGCCAGCGGCGGCTGCTGAAGGCACTGAAGGCCACCGGCAAGCCGCTGGTGCTGGTGCTGATGAACGGCCGACCGCTGTCGCTGGGCTGGGAGCAGGAAAACGCCGACGCGATCCTGGAAACCTGGTTCAGTGGCACCGAAGGCGGCAATGCCATCGCCGACGTGCTGTTCGGCGAGCACAACCCCAGCGGCAAGCTGACCATGTCCTTCCCGCGCTCGGTGGGCCAGGTACCGGTCTACTACAACCACCTGAACACCGGCCGGCCGATGGACCACGACAACCCCGGCAAATACACCTCGCGCTATTTCGACGAAGCCAACGGCCCGCTCTACCCGTTCGGCTACGGCCTCAGCTACACCGAGTTCAGTCTCTCGCCCCTGCGCCTGTCCAGCGAACGGCTGGCCCGCGGCGACACCCTGGAAGCGCGGGTCACGCTCAACAACAGCGGCAAGCGCGCCGGCGCCACGGTGGTCCAGCTTTACCTGCAGGACCCGGTCGCCAGCCTCAGCCGTCCAGTGAAGGAACTGCGCGGGTTCCGCAAGGTGATGCTGGAGCCCGGCGAATCGCGGGAGATCGTCTTCCGCCTCGGCGAGGCGGACCTGAAGTTCTACGACAGCCAGCTCAGGCACACGGCCGAGCCAGGCGAGTTCAAGGTCTTCGTCGGCCTGGACTCGGCGCAAACCGAAAGCCGCAGCTTCACCCTGCTCTGAAGGCGCCGACCGCACCGCCAGCGTCGCCGCCGCGGGCGAACGGCAGCGCCTCAGCCCTCGGCCCTCGGCCCGGAGCCAACACCCGGGCCGGGGGCGGCGCCTGGTTCCCTCAACCGGCGTCCCCTTCCTCCTCGCCGCTCCGCGCCACGCCCTCCGTCAATGCGGCCTGCAACGCCGCCAACTGGCTGTCGAGCGATGCGTCGATGATCCCGATCTCGGTTTCCAGGATGCAACCGCCCTGGTCCAGCCGGGCATCGCCGACCACTTCCAGGTAGCCCACCTCGGGGAAATCCTTAAGCACCCGGGCGACCTGCTCGCGCACCGCGACCAGCTGTTCCGGCTGGACGTGCAGGATCACCTGCTTCTGGTTGCTCACCAATGCCAGTGCCTCGCGCGTGGCCGCCAGGGTCAGCTCGACAGCGTCGTAGTGGCGCAACACCTTGCGCACCGCCTGCAGCACCACCTCGCCAAGCTGGCGATCGACCTGCCGGTAGTAGCGATTGCAGCGCAGTAGCGTTTCCTGGATCAGCCCGGCCTGGCGCAGACGCGCCTCCTCCAATCCGGCCTCCCAGCCCAGGCGCTTCTGCTCCTGGTAAACCTCGTGGGCCTCGCGCTCGATTTCGGCGGCACGCTCGCGTGCCGCTTCCACCAGGCGGTTGGCGCTGAGGTAGTCCTGGTAGTCGCGGGCGCGCAACAGGGCCTGCCCGGGGGCCAGCCGTACGCGACTGGCGTCTAGTTCAACAAATGGAAGCATTCATCGCTCGCTTGTCGGGCGACCTTCAGGCACAGGGTCCGCGCCAGGGATCGCCGTTGTTCGTCGAAGGTCCAGTCCGCCGGGGCCGGCATGGCCTCCAGACGCAGGCGCAGGCGCCGCGAGAAACCGCAGTCGGCATCGCTACAGGCGGCCAGCCAGAAAGCCAGGCCGCAGCGCCGGAAATAGCCGTCTTCCGGGTTTTCCGGCAAGGCCCGCTGCCAGCCGGGCGGCCAGCGACCGATGAGCAGGTCGAGCTGCTCCAGGCAAAAACGCTGGCCCTGTTCGCCGATCTGCGCGCGGATGCGCCGTACCCGCGCACCGTCCAGCACCTGCCGCAAGGCCTGGCCGTGCAGCAGCGCGCCGAGCCAGCCCAGGGTCCGTTCCAGCGCCGCCTGCGGGTAAAGGGCCAGCCCGCCCAGTTGCGCGGGCATGCGGAACGCGCAGTCCAGCTCCAGTTGCTCCAGCAGCCAGGCGTTGAGAACGCTCTGTCGCCGCCAGTCCGGCAGCGCCGGCAGCAACCGCAGCAATACCGCGGGCAAGTGCGACTCGTGGATGTAGCGGGCCGGGCAGAAGCGCAACTGGTAGGCCGTCAATGGCATCGCGCCGCTCAGCCCCGTTGCCGGTGCCAGAAGAACTGCGCCAGGTTGCTCGCCAGCAGCAACGCCAGCAGCAGGCCGAACAGACCGAGCAGGCGTCCGCGCGAGTGCTCCGCCACCTGGATCGAGAAGACACTCTCGAAGCGTGGCGCCAGCGGGACCTGGCGGACCCCGGCCGACGGCACCAGCACCACGCTGATGCGGTCGTAGCTGAGTCCTTCGATGCCGTTGTTCACCAGTTGCTTGATCTGCGGCACGTAGGCATCCAGTTGCACGTCGGCGGCGTGCTTGATGAACACCGAGGCCGATGCCGGCGAGGACTTCCTGCCCAGTCCGTCGCGCTCCTCGGGCAGCACCACATGGACCCGCGCCACCAGCACGCCATCGATCTCGGAAAGGGTATGGGAAATCTCCTGGGCCTTGGCGTAGTTGAGCCGCGCGCGCTCTTCGATGGGCGAGGAAATCAGCCCGTCCTTGGGAAACACATCCTTCAGCGTGGAGAAGTTCTCCCGCGGATAGCCCTTGCGCTTGAGCACCTCCACCGCCTCGGCGATATCCGATTCCTCCACCAGCAGGCGCACGGTGCCATCCTTGTCCGCCTGCTTGTCCGCGGAAACGCCCTCCGAACGCAACAGCGCCAGCATCTCGTTACCTTCCTTCTGGCTGATCCCGGTATAGAGTTCGACCTTGCACCCGCCCAACGCCAGGACCAGCGCCAGGAGCGCCATGCGCGACAGACCTTTCACCGTTCGCCTCATTGGGTCTTCATCAGGGTTTCGACGTTCTGGCTCATGCGCCCGACGGTCTTGGCGATCAGCTCTTCCTGCATGGTGATGCGCATCAGCGACCACTGCATCTGCATCAGGCTGTTGGGATCGTCGCCGGGCGTCGACAGCTCCACCTGCAACTCCTGCTTGGCCTGGCTGAAACGCTCCTTGATCTGCCCCAGTTCGCTGAGCAGGTCGCCGCCCAGGCTGCCGGCACCGCCCATCGCCCGTTCGAACTCGGCGACGTGGGCCGCGCCGGCCGGGCCGCCGGAGAGTTCTTCGAGACTGGTGATCTGCGCCTGGGCGCCCATCCGAGAGATATCCATCATGACTCCAGGTCGAGTTTGTGGCTGTTGCGCACGAGGTTGTCGAGCATGCCGTTGAGCGGGATCAGCACCTGCAATTCGCGACGCGCCAGTTGCGCCAGGTATTCGCCGCCCGGCGCATGCTCGACTGCACCGAGCAACTGGAGGAGAAAGGTTTGCTGCTGGCGCCCCAGCGGCAGTTCCGCACGGAGCATCGCCTTCAGCTCCAGGCGGTCCGCCTCCAACCCTTGCAGCGGCTGGGCAAAGCGCTGCAGCAGGCGCTCGCCGAGAGCGCCGTTCTCCAACCCGGCCAGGCGGCGTCCGGCCGCCGGCGGCTCGCCGCCGAGGGCCTGCTCGAAAGCCAGCACCTGATCGACAGCCGGCAGGTTCGCCGCCTTTGGACTGGCCGACGGATAGACGGCGAATCCCGGCGGCGTGTCGATGCGGCTCATGTCCGCACCTGGGCGCGCATGCCGGCGGCGAAGTCGGCCAGGGCAGGATCGCTGCTGCCGCCCAGCCCGGCCAGCCTGCGGTCCAGCGCGGCGCCCAGCCCCAGGTGCCACTCGCACAAGGCGAACCAGGGCTCCAGCGCCGGCCAGGGATTGCCATGGGCGAAGACCAGGGCCTCCTGATAGCGCCCCTGGTTGGCCAGGCTGGAAATCCGGATCAGCCGTGCCGCTTCGTCCTGTCCGAGGCGCTCCAGCCACTCGGCGATGCACAGCGCCTCTTCGTGGCAGTGCTGCCCGCTGCCGGCCAGCGCCAGTTCCGCCAATTCGCGTATCAGTGAAGTGTCCATGTTCAGATCTTCTGCAGGATGCCTTGCATCAGGTCGCGCAGCGCACGGGTCACCGTCGAGTTGATGTTGTAGATGACCGACCACTTGTTGATCTTGTGTTGCAGCTCGGCCAGCAGCGCCGGGTTGTCGGCATTGTCGGTCCCCTGCAAGGCCTTGATCGCGTCGTTGACGTCCTTGTTCGCTGCGTTGGCCTGCTCCTTCAGGGCATTGGCCACGGTATCGAGGGTATTCCCCGGGTTGGGGTTGAATATCTGCGCCATGCTTAGTCCTCTGTGAGCTGCGAAAGAATGCCGAGACCGCCTTCGAGGGCCCGGGCCTGCTGTTGCAGGAATTGAAAGCGCTCCGGGCCGGCGCCTCTGGCCAGTTCCCGGCGACACTCCGCCAGCGCCGCCTGCAGACGCTGCCGGAGCGCTGCGGCATGCGTGCCGTCAGCGACCGACAGTCGCGTTTCCAAGGCTGTCATCATGGAGCACCTCCCCTTTGAGATTGATGATGAAACGCTGCTTGCCGCGGGCCACCAGGATCGACTCCGGCTCGATGGCGAGGATTCGCACACCGCGGGATGTCGAGGCGCCCACCGGGTATTTCTGGCCGTCGCCGAGCACTACATAGGGCACCCGCCCCAGCGACACCGAGCGCACCGTGAACTCCAGTTCGTCGCCGCTGGCGCGCTTGCCGCGACTGAGCAGCTCCAGGCTCGGGCGGTTGCCGAACTCCTGCTGGAACTCGCGCTGCAGGCGGTAGAAGGCGCTGAGCTGGACCTCGTCGAGCGTACCGCTCAACTCGATGCGCTCGCCGCGCTCGCGGAAACTCAGTTGCCGGTCGAGGCCGGCGTCCGCCAGCAGGCGCTCGAGGCGGCGCAGGTGCGAGCCGGCCACCCGGACCTGGTTTTCCACCCCGAGCAGGCCCGGCACCTCGGACTCCAGCAATGCGTCGATCCGCGCCCAGCGTTCGTCCTGTTCCGCCAGTTCGCCGTTGAGCCGGACCCAGCCAGGCTTGTCCGCGTTGCTGCTGAGGATCTGCCGATAGCCGAATTTCTGCAGGATGAAATCCACGCCCTGGCGAATGTCTTCCATGCTCCGTGCTTCCAGTCGGTAGTCCACGCCGCTGCCATCGAGGTAGCGCTGCAGCGCCAGGCGCCGAGCGTTGTCCTCCAGGTAGCCGCCGAGCAGGAGACTGTCGCCCTGGCGCTGCACATCCACCTCGCTCATGCCCTGCTCGCGCAGGTAGGCGCGCACCCTCGCCAGGGGCTCCTCGCCGGCCATGCCGTGCTGGCGGGCCGACCAGGGTTCGACGAGCATGCCCAGCAGACACAGCGCCAGCGCCAGGCTGACGCCGAGCAGCCAGGCCCCGCCGGCACGGGCGGACGACTTGCGGCGCACTGGCGCGGTCTGCACCTCGGCTTCGGGGAAACGCTCGGGAAAACGCCGCTGCGGGTCGCAGAATGCCCAGCGCAGCGGGCCGCAGGTCTGCCCGGCAAGCGCCTGCAGGATCGCTCCGGCGACTTGCGCCTGGCCGTCCTGGCGAGGCTCGCAGCCCTCCGCCCACTCCAGCAGGCGCACGCCCTGGGCATCGACCTCGAGCACCAGGTGGACTGCCGCGATGCCCTCGTCGAGCAACACCAGGTCGGCCTGCAACGGATCGCTGCCAAGCGCCACCCGGCCCTCTCCGAGCGAGACTTCGGCGCCCTGGTTCAGCCCGCTGTAGAAGCGGATCTTCCAGGCCATGCTAATTCCCGCGCTCCGCGCCGACGCACCAGGCGCCGTCCTTGGGACAGGCGCCGTCGGTCACCCGCCAGCCCTCCTGCGCACCCATCCGGCAGGGCGTGAGGAACGAACCCTGCCCGGCCTGGCGCAAGCGCTCCTGTTCGGCCCTGGCCGGCGCCAGCGCCTGGCAGCGGGCGCTACCGAGCAGCTTGCGCAACGACAGGCTCTGGTTCGACAACTCGTCGATTTCAAGCAGGCCGCCGCGCAGGTCGCGACGGTTGTTCAGCGCCAGGTAATGGCCGACGCCATCGTCGATCAGCCGAGGCTCGATGAGGAACAGCCGCACCGAGCGGCGCACGGTGTCCGCGGTAGTGCGGAACAGCGCGCCGAGATAGGGAATGTCGCCGAGCCAGGGTACCTTGCGCTGGCTCTGGCTCAGTTCGTCGCGGTAGATGCCGCCGATCAGCAGGCTCTGGCCATGGCCCACGCGGGCGATGGTATCGATCACCGTGCGGTTGATCGTGGGGATCTTGTCCAGGCCGGCGCTGTTGGGTTTCTGGCTGCCGTCCTCGATGTGCAGGCTGAGGCTGATCTCCGGCGTATCGCCGAGAGTCACCACTCGCGGCGTCATTTTCAGCATGGTGCCGTAGGTGATCGCCTTCAGCTCGGCCACCCGCTCGCCCGTGACCCGCACATAGTAGGTTTCGCTCTGGTCGAGCACCGCCTGGGTATTCTCCTGGGTCAGCAGGGTCGGCCGAGATCCGATCTGCGCCTGCCCCTGGCTCTGCAACAGGGTGACCTTGGCCAGCAGGAAATCCAGCCCGCGACTGTCCACCAGGCTGCCGACCGCCCCGTTACCGGCGCCGCCGCCCTCCTCGCTATCCTGGCCGGTGGTGCGGATCTGGATCGACTTGTTGTTGCCCAGGCGAATCCCGGCGCTCCAGTCGACGCCCAGCTGGGCGAGGTTCTCGGCATTGATGTCGATGATCGACAAGCCGACCTCGATCCGCGCCGAGGGCCGGTCGAGGGCTTCGATCAGGCGGCGATACATGGGCAACCGGTCCTTGTGGTCGCGCACCACCACCGCGTTCAGCGACGGTTCCGCCTGGACCACCGCATGGCTCGATTGCGGTCCCGGGCGCAGCTTGCCCGGCTCGTCGCCCACCGCAACCACGTTGGCATCGCTGAGCACCCGCGAGAGGATGCTGGCGATGCCCGGCGCCTCGATCTCGTCGTCGCGGTACTCGATCTTGCGGTCCTCGGCGACCGCATAGCGCAGCGGGAAGATCTCCACGCTGAGGTCGCCGGTCTTTTCGCTGCGCAGGGTGTATTGCTGCTCCAGCACCTGGGCGGTCTGCTCGACCAGTTCGAGATAGCGCCCCGGACCGGACACGTGCACCAGCCGCCCGGAAGGGTCGGCACGCCAGCCGAAGCGCGGTTCCCAGATGCCGGCGGCGGTCAGCGCGCGCTTCAGCTCGGCCTCGCCGACCTGCTCCAGCCTCACCAGCCGCGACTGCATCTCGGTGGTCTTGAATACGTACAGCACGGTGCCGTCGTAGTACCAGCCGAGGTTGTAGAGGGAGGCCATCAACTGCAGGAAGGCCTGCGGGCTTTCCAGGTCGAAGCGGCCGCTGACCTGGTCGTTGACCTTGTCGCTGACGATCACCGAGGCATCGTAGTTGGCGCCGAAGTTGGCCAGCACGTCGCGCAGGCTTTCGCCCTGCGCCACATAGTCGTAAGGCAGGCTGGGCCAGTCCAGCGGCTGCGCGCGCAAGACCGCGCCAGGCAGCAGCGCCAGCAGTCCGCCGATCAGCAGGCGGCGCATCAGGGACGCCACACCGGAACCTGCGGCGGCAACCCGCGGGGCAGCGGCTCCAGCTCCGGCGCCAGCGCCTCGAGCAGCCCCACCTGGGCGGCCAGGGCCCGTTCGAGTCGCTCGGGATCGAGGCCGTCGAGGCCCAGCCGCGCCTGCAACAGCAGGCGCCCGTCCGCATCCAGGACGATGGCCTGGGGATAGCGCCGGCTCCAACTGGCGACCCGCGACAACAGCGCCCGCAGCAACCCCTGCTGGTCGCGCTGCGGGTCCAGGGGGGCGTGCTCCAGCGGGCTTTCCAGCAGCAGGTCGTCGCCCTGGCGCAGCAACAGGACGCTCTGTCCGTCGATGCGCAGGTGGTACGAACCCGTCCGATCGGCAACAAAGGGCCCTTGGCCCAGGCGAGTGGCCAATCCGCTCAACAGATGATCCATGATTCCTCGGTAGGGCCGGCTTTCGCCGGCCGCTCAGCTCTGCCAGTAGAAGTGATCCTGTGCCTGGCACAGGTTGCGTTCGTGCAGCCAGGCCTGGACGGCGTCCGCCGCGCCGACGTCGTCGTCCAGCCGGCAGAGAGGTTGCCAGAGGCATTCGAGGACCTCGGGGATCGGCTCGAAGCCGGCCAGCCCGCCGCTGGCGAGCAGCGTCGCCATGCCCCGCTGCCAGTTCGGCCAGGCGCTCTTCGCCAGTGCCGAAGCCGTCTCCAGCTTGCCGGCCAGTTCGGCCACCTGTTCCTGGGTGCGCGCCTGGCACTTGGCGACCCTGGCCAGTTCCTCGCGGGCCTGCTCCGGCTCCAGCTCGGCCACGCGGGACCAGAATTCGGACTTGATTCGCAGTTGCCGGGACTGGGTTTCCAGCTCCACCAGCGACAGGCGCCAGCCGGGGATCGCCTGGTCGAGCAGGCTTTCCCACCAGCCATAGACCGGCAGCAGGACCCAATCGATCATCGACTGCGGCACGGCGAGGTTGACCCGGTCGCCCAGTTCGGCGCACCAGCCGTCGTCGTCCTGCGCCGCGCAGAGGAGAATCTGCCGCACCTCTTCGCGCCCCAGTGCCAGGCCGCGCGCCAGGCGCTGCTGCAACCATTCGCAGCGGAACAGTTGCTCCAGCCGCAGGCGCGGCAGCATCCGCTGCAGCAACGCCAGTTGCCGCGCACTGATGATTCCGGACTCACGATACAAACTGCTCGATGCGTAACCCGGCACCCGACCCCGCGAGCGGGCGTCCGAGCCCACCACGGATACCCGCCTGCCGGCGAACACCGCTTCTCGGGAGTACTGCTTATCGTCTTCCTGCTCCATTCTCTGCCTTGGCTTCCTCACTACATTGCGCGCTCGTCAGAGCCTGCAATTTGGGCCGATTCTACTCATGCAGCCGCTACCGGGCTTTCAAAAAACGTCAGTTATTTTTAGCCCGGCATTCGTCCTTCCCCTGCCGCGAGCGGCTCGGTGTGCAGCCGAAACGGCGGCGATAGCTCTGGGTGAAATAGGACTGACTGGAAAAGCCCGCCTCCATGGCGATGTCGACGATGCTCATGTCGCTGTTGAGCAGCAACTGATGGGCATAGAGGATTCTCCGCTCGCTGATCCAGGCGCGCGGCGAAACCCCGTAGACACTGCCGAACAGCTCCTTGAAGGTGGTCAGCCCCATGCCGAACTCGCGGGAGAAGTCGGACAGCTTCCACTCGTTGAGGTAGTGCTTCTCCATGAATAGCTGCAGACGCTCGACATGCCGGTTGCTCAGTTGCCGCAGGACCGACATCAGCAGCGGCCCCTGCGGACTGAACGCGAAGAGCATCAGCAACTCCTCGATCTTCAGGCAGGCGAGCATCGGCGGATGCTCATGCACAAGCAATTCCTTCAACCCCTTGACGCAACCGGCCAGCAGAGGCGTGGCAGCGAACGCGATGATGCCCGGCACGGGCTCGTCGCAACGCTCGACTTCACTCAACAGCGCGCCGAAGCGCTGGACGAAGCCTTGTAGAAACTGGGCAGATAATGGAATCCAGAGTATTCGGCTGTCCTTTCCCTTGGTACTTACGACATAGCTTCCGCGGCGGACGAAAAGCAACTCGCCAGGCGCCAGGCAAAAAGTGGAATCGATGTCCTGGACGGTCAGTTCGCCCTCGAGCAGAACATATACGCCCTCTTCCTTGTTTACCCTGTATTCGAAAGTTGGAATGTTCCAATGACAAGACGTTATCTGCTTTCGGCCAAGAGATTTGGCTCCTTGCATATTATAAGAACCCCAACACTTCCCGTCGTACCTTGAATGCCCCGCCTAGCGGAGAGGCATGAATACGCTCCGTTTTATTGATTTTCAAAGCCATGAGCACGGAGTCGATTTTATAATAATCAGGATTATCCGACGTGCGCTGATTCGCAGAGCGAGTCGGCTTCCGCCAATTAATCCAGCCTTCTTTAGAAGCGGAACAAAAGTACCAGTTTTATTATTCGAGGCCTTCCCTGACAACGAACGAGACTTGCACTTCTTTAATCTCCATACGCACTTTCCGAAACAGCAGGCAATGTATCAATCGTTGCCAGATCTTTCTTCCGGGCGAGCGGCCGTACAATTCGGAAAACAGTCGCGCCGAACCAGCCGGACCCGCTCATCGACGCCCGCCGCCACCCGCTGCCAGGCGCTCGCCTGGACCGCCGCGACGCCCACCCAGGAAAGCTCGGTGCGTAGGTACAATGCCTCGCCCTCCAACCTGTCGACCTCCAGATCGAACGCATAGCGCAACGGCAACCCGGACACCCGGTAGCGCCGCTCGGCAATCGTTTGCATCCCTCCCTGAACGACGGCATACAGGCGCAGCCTGAGTTGCGCCTGGCGCGCCTGCAGGGAAACGCCGCCCACCGAACCGCCCACCGTCACCTTCGGCGACATCGGCGCGGGCTGGCTGACGCAACCGCCGAGCAGCAACGCCAGCGGCAACAGCATCCAGCACCTCACCTGCGCCGGACCGTGCGCGCCTCCAGCGGCGTGCCGTCGCCGTCGGCGAGGCGCTGCAAGGCCTGCTCGCTGCGCGGATCGCCAGCCACGTTGCGCGCCAGCCAGCGCGCCAGCCCGGCCACGCTGGAACGGTCGTCGCCGCGAACGGCCGCGCGGGTCACCGAACGCCCCTCGAAATGCCCCACCGTCTCGGCTCCTGCGTCTTGGGACGGCTGCACCGGCGAAATCGATTCGATTTTCATGGGGCCACTCAAACCCTCATGCCGACCGCAGCGACCGCCTCGCGATCGCTGTCGCACGGCAGCAGGCGTTGCCAGAACTCGGCGTGGTCGAGCAGGTTGGCCAGGGTCGCCTCGAAGCATTCGAGGGTCAGTTGCGCTGCGAGAATCTGCGCATACAACTGGACCTTGCCGGTCAGCTCGTCGAAGCCGAAATGCAGATCGAAACGGTGCCAATGGCGGTTGAAGCTGGCGAGCTGGCGAAAGATCCCCTCGCCCAGCACATCGATGCCCGCCACATCGGCCTCCAGCAACAGACGCTCGCGCTCGGCGAGCAGCAACAGGGTGACGCCCACCTGTTCGTCGAACAGCAGGCTCGCCATGCCCTCTTCGTCGAGGGACAGGGAAGGCAAACCGATACGGCCTGCGAACTCGGCAAGCAGTCGGTTGACCTTGCTCGTTAAATCCATGGGGGCGCCTCCTAAAGCTCAGCGCATGCTAGCACCGGGCTATGCATCGCTTTTGTCACTGAGAGACTTTTCTTTTAAGAAAAAAGCCACATCGCTGTGGCCTTTTCCTCCCGCGCGGAGACGGCTCAGACCACTCCGGCCGCCGCACGCCAGGCCTGGTTATGGCTCTGGGTGTACTGCTGGATGAGCTGCAGGACGTCCTTCATGAAGCCGGCATCGAAGCTCATCTGGTCCTCGACCTTCTGCTTCTGGCTCTGCCCGATGGTGGCGTTGACCTCCTCTTCCCGGGCGCTCGCCTGCGACTCGCCCTGGCGCACCTGGACCGAGGCGTTGGCCATCTGGACGAAGGACTGGATCACCGTGTTGGCCACCTGCAGGGCGCCGTTGCGGCTCTCGAAGGCACGGCCCGCCGCGCGCAACGCCACACTGTCCTGCGCCTGGTCCGCCGCCCAGACCTTGCCGACGATCTTGCGATCCTCATCGGAGGTCTTGCCCAGCGCCTGCATCTTCGCGTCGATCAGTTCGTTGCGCCCATCGATGTTCTTCTGCAGGGTCTTCTCCTGGCTGATGGCCTTGCCGTTCTTCAACGCGCCGAGACTGCCGACCACTGCCGAGGCCAACGCGCCGACGCCGGCGATCACCGCCATGGCGATCATCAGCGTGGCGCCGCTGCGCATCTCGTCCACCTGCGCCTTCTGCGCATGGATGATCGCCTGGTTCTCGTTGTCGCGCTGGAGCACGCCCAGCTCGCGCGCCTTCTGCGCGATGCGGAAGAGAATCAGCAGAAGCTCGACGCTGCTGTCCAACTCGCTGCCGGCCGCTTCCATGCGCACCGGGTCGAGCGCCTGGCGCGGAGCGTTCAGCTCGACCCGGTCGGCCCGCGTGGCCGGCGCCTGCGCCAGTTCCGCAGCCGCTTGCGGCGTGCCGACGGAACGCCCGGCAGCGCCGGGAGCGATCGGCTCGGAGGGGATCGCGGCCTGGGTAGCCGCCAGGGAATATTGCGTATCGATCATGTGACGCCTCCTCAGATCGCTGCCGGTCGGCTGGACAGGTTGTGCAGGGTTTCACCCTTGGCCTGGAGCATGGCGAAGATCCGCTCCATGATTTCCTGGAATGCTTCCAGCATGCGGCTCAGCTCTTCCTTCAGGCGCTCGATCACGCCCTGCAGGGTGGTCAGGTCGGCACGCGATTCCTGCACGTCGGCCTGGCGGTTCGCGGCCTTCGCCTGGAATCCCGAATGAGTGGCCTGGGCCGCGCCGTTGGCGACGTCCAGGGTCAGGTCGGAAACCTGCACGCCGAGTTTCAGCGAGTGCGACAGCGATTGGCCGGCCAAACTGCCGAACTTGCCGCCCAGGTCGGCGACCTTGCTCGCCAGGCTGGCGGTCATCTCGGCCGCCTTGCCGCCGATCTTCGCGCCCAGCTTGGCCAGCCCGCCGACCGCTGAGCCGCCGAAGCTGACCACCGCCGCCAGCAGCGCGACGGCGATCTCGATACCCATCAGTGCCGGGCCGAGCTTTTCCATCACTTCCTTGCTGATCAATCCGTCCGCGGCTGCCTGCTGTACCGACTGGGAGACCACTCCCATGACACCGCCCGCGATCATCAGTGCACCCGCGGCCGCGCCGACGCCGGTTGCCACCATGATTGCGCCGACGATGATCGAAGCTATTGCACTGATCCAACCAAAGATTTTGGCTGCCAGACCGGACTTCTGGGCTTCTTTCGCGGCTTCTTCCGATTCCCTGATCTTCTGCTGGTTGTCTTCCATCTTCTGCAGGTTCTGCTTTCGCGCCTGCTCGATTTCGGTCAGCTTGAGTTTCTTCTGCTGGTTCTCGACTTCGCCGGTGATTTTCGCCAGCTCGATCTCGAACGCCTGCGGCGACATCAGGCCGGCGGACAACAGCGTCGAAGCGCCGGCCAGCACAACCTGCCGCGCCAGTCCGGCATCCTCGCCCACTGCTTGCACCAGGCTGGCGATCTCCGCACGATTGGCGACCTCCAGGCGCTGCTGGCTGGCTGCGGACGGCGGCGTCAGCGCCACCCCCGTGCCGCTCGCGGAAGCCGCGGCCGGCGCCGCCAGGCGCTCCACCCGCAGACTCTCGACATCCCTCGCGACCGGCCTGCCGAGCGCCGGGATATCCCCGGCGTCGGCCACCCCGTAGGGCAGTCCGGCGCGTTCAAGCGTTATCGGATTCATATGTTCGATCCTTTCTCGCGGTTACGGCTTCCAACATGGCGCCGGCACGCGCGGCCAGGGCCTCGTGCGCCGGCTGTGCCGCGGCCAGGGCCCGGGCCGAGTAGAAGCCACTCTCGGCTCCGTCGAGATCACCCAGTTGCAGGTGGCACTCGGCGGCATGGAAGGGAAAGCGCGGCTCGTTGATGTCCATCAGCGCGCCGTAGCTGTAGCTCTGCAGGGCCTGTTCATAGAGACCGAGGGACTGGCGGCAGGCGCCCAGGCCGAGAAAGTAGCGGGCGTCGTAGTGGTCCAGCATGCACAGTGCCTGGAAGATCTTCTGCGCGTCGTCCCACTTGCCCGCCTGGTACTGGTTGAAGCCCAGCGCATAGAGCTGCTCCAGGGTGTCCTCGCTGAGTCCGCGAAGCATCGCCAGGGTGCCGCCGTCGCGCAGGAAGGCCTCCAGCGCCTGTTGCTGGTCGGTGTCGGAAGGGGTCGCTTGCTGGTTCATGGATACCTCTAGATCGCGCTGAGAATGTCGCGCAGGACGCTGTCGTATTTCTGGATGAAGCGGTTGAGCGCCTCGACCGCCGAGTTGTAGCGGGAGCTGGTGTCGTTGAGCAGGGTGGTCTTCTCGTTGACCTTGTCGTTCAGCGGACGCGAGCGGTCGCTCACCGTGGTGGCGAAATTGCCGACCGGGTTGTTGTCCTTCTCGAAGGGGTACTCATCCTTGAGGCCCTTGAGTTCCCCGCTCTGCTTCGGCGAGCCGCTGAGAAAATCCTTGATCGACAGCTTGCCGCTGAAGGTATCCAGATTGCTCAGCAACGCATACTCGGGGCTGTCCTTCCACCTGGGATCGCCGACGGCATAGCCATAGAGCGTGGGGTCGACCAGATCGATACCGCCAGCGTCGATCCTGATGCCCTGCTTGGCCGACAGCGCGGCGTTGATCTGCGACTGGATCACGCTGTAGACCTTCAACTCCGCGGTCAGCGCCTTGAGCTCGTCGAGCAGCGCCTTGCGCTTGCCGTCCTGGGTCTGCAGGACATCCTTGTAGACACCGATGACATCCTCGTCGAGACGGCCGTGCAGGCTGAAATAGGCCGACACCAGGAACTCGCGCAAATCCCACTGCGCACCGGGCTGCCGACGTGCCTGCAGGACTTCGCGGAGTACCTCGAGGCCCTGCCCCGGAGGCGCGGACGGATTGGCCGCGAGCAACCAGGCGAGCGCCTTGAGCACTTGCGCCTCGCTCAGCGGCTGGCCGGCGTGGGCCAGCACGATCCGCTCGCTGCGCAACAAGGCCAGCAGTTCCTCCTGCTCGGCACTGGCAGGCGCCGCCGGCGCGGCCAGGAGTTCGTCCAGGAACAGCTCGCGACCGGCATTAAAGTTTCTGACTTCCATCGTGATTCCTCAGATCAACAAGCCACGCATCGGCGTCGGACGCCGCGGCCGGGTACCCTGCTCGCCCTGCGTCGGCTGGGAACTGCGCATGCGCCGCAGTTCGGCCAGCAGCTCCTCTTCGGCGGCTCGCGCCAGCTCTCGCTCCGGCGCCAGGAACAGCAGCTCGCCGGCGTCCGCGGCAAGCCCCAGGCCTTGCCACATTTCCGCCAGCAGGCGGCCGCGTTCCTCGCTGTCGCGAATCGCCAGTTCGGCGGCCTGGACGGTCGCCCGCAGGGTGTCTTCGGTGTATTCGTTCATGTCGCCCATGGTAGGGATCGACGTCGCCGGAGCCTGTCAGGCACGGTCGGGTTTTTGTCGTTTTCGCAGGCTTCGCTGCGTCACCACCCGCCCGGCCTCCAGCTCGAACCAGCCGTCGGCGGGCTCGGCGGCGCCGGTCCAGCGGCGATAGAAGCGCGCCATGCGCTCGCCAGGCAGCGGGCTGCCGGCCAGCGCCAGGACCTTGCCGTAGAGACGCTGGCGCGGCCCCAGCGTATCGAGCGTGGCCTCCGCCAGCAGGTACAGCGCGGCGAATGGATTGGCCAATCCGCTGCGCGCCTGCCGCCGACGCAACATCACGATCCAGACCCGCTCGCCGTCGCAGCGCCAGGCCAGTTCGCAGCCATGGGCCAGGACCTGCCAACCGAGCGCGATCGAGGTGTCGCGCAGGCAATGCGGACGCACCGCCAGGCCGCGGGCGAGAAACCAGGGAATCAGCGGATCGGCGCTCACAACACGATCCTGCCAAGCGGCTGGATGTTGATCTGCTGGGTCAGCTCCTGGTAGGACAGCACCGGCAGCCCGGCATAGTCGCTCTCCACCAGCTTGCGCACGTAGCGGCGGATATCCATGGAAACGATCAGCACCGGCCGGTTCTGCATCTGCGCGAGATCGCCGACGGTCTGCCGCACGCGCTCGAGGAAGGCCTGGGTTATCGCCGGGTCGAGGGCCAGGTAGCTGCCGGCGCTGGTCTGGCGGATGCCACCGCGGATCTGCTCCTCCACCGCCTGGTCCAGCAGATAGGCGGGAAGGATGTTGTTGCCGCTGGAGTACTTGTAGCAGATGTAGCGCTTGAGGCTGCTGCGGATGTACTCGGTGAGCTGCACCACGTCCTTCTCCTTCTGCCCCCACTCCACCATCGCCTCGAGGATCGCCCGCATGTTGCGGATCGAGATGTCCTCGCCGACCAGGCGCTGGAGAATCTCGGTCATCCGCTGCAGGGGAACGATCCGCTGCGCCTCCTTCACCAGCTCGCCGTAACCCTGCTCCATCTGCTCCAGCAGGTAGCGCGTCTCCTGGATGCCGATGAAATCCTCGGCGTACTCCCGCAGCACATGGGACAGGTGCCAGGTGAGCACCTGCTCCAGGCCCAGGCAGGCACAGCCGGAACGCTCCAGGCGATCCTGATGCGCCTGCTCCACCCAGCTCGCTTCCTCTCCCGGCACCTGCAGCTCCGCCGGCTCGTGGGGGACCGCGAGCAGTTCCAGCTGCGCGGCGCGTTCGCGCACCAGCAACCAGCCCGGCCGCAGGCATCCGCGCGCGACCGGGACCTCCTGTAGCTGCACCAGGTATTCGCCATCGCCCATCGCTTCGTTGAAGCGCAAGTGGATACCCGGGAACGGCACGCCGAAATCCAGGTACAGCGCGCGTCGTACCCGCACCAGTTCCTCGTTCAGCGACATCGCCTCCAGACGTTCCTGGAGGCTGGCATCGACGTCGATCAGCAACGGCACGGTGAGGGCGAATTCTTCCTGCTCGGCGAGACGCCCGGCCTTCGGCTTGCCGCCGCCAGCCTTGCCACGCGCCTTGGCCGATGGCGCTCCGGCGCCCTGCGCGAGCAACGCCGGCAGGTCGCGGGAACCGGCGCTGGCCTGGAGCCGCTGGCGCCAGAGCATGAAGTAGCCGCCGCCGCCGACCAGCAGCGCGAGAGCCAGGAAGGTCAGGGTCGGGAAACCGGGAATCAGGCCGAACAGTACCAGCAACAGGCCGCCGATCAGCAGCGCCTTGGGCTGCGCCACCACCTGTTCGCCGATGTCGCTGCCGAGGTCCGCCGATTCGTCGGAAGACACCCGGGTGACGATGATCCCGGCGGTGATGGCGATCAGCAACGCCGGCACCTGCGAGACCATGCCATCGCCGACGGTCAGCACCGCGTACAGTTGCAGCGCGTCGGCGGTGCTCAGGCCCTTCTGCGTGACGCCGATGGCGATGCCGCCGAGGATGTTGACGACGATGATGATCAGCCCGGCGATGGCGTCGCCCTTGACGAATTTCATCGCGCCGTCCATGGAGCCGAACATCTGGCTTTCCTTTTCGATCACCGCGCGCCGCGCCCGCGCCTCGTTGACATCGATCACGCCGGCACGCATGTCGCCGTCGATGCTCATCTGCTGGCCCGGCATGGCATCCAGGGAAAAGCGCGCGCTGACCTCGGCGACCCGCTCGGCACCCTTGGTGATCACCAGGAACTGCACGATGGTGATGATCAGGAAGATGATGATGCCCACCACCAGGTTGCCGCCGACCACAAAGCTGCCGAAGGTGTTGACGATCTGCCCCGCGTCGGCCTGCAGCAGGATCATCCGCGTGGTGCTCACCGACAGCGCCAGGCGGAACAGCGTGGTGATCAGCAGCACCGCCGGGAACACCGAGAACTGCAACGGCGAGCCGATGTACACCGACATCATCAGCAGGACCACGGAGATGGTGATGTTGACGGCGATGAGGATGTCCAGCAGCAGCGGTGGCAACGGCAGCACCATCATGAACACCACCGCCAGCAGCAACACCACCAGCAGGATGTCCTTGCGCTCGCCGACCCGGCCGAGAAGCCCGCTCAGGTCGTTCATTCCCGCGCCTCCAGCTCCAGCGCCCGGGCGTGCGCGGCACGCGCCGCGTCGAGACGTCCGGCGAGCTGTTCGGCACGGCTCAGGCAACGCCACAGACCGGGCTCCTCCTCGCCATCCTCCTGCAACTGCCGGCACAGGCGCACGGCGGGCTCGCCGAGGCCTTGCTGGAGCAACGCCAGGAGCAAGGCGCGGCGCCCGTCGCGGCGCTCCGGCGCAACGCTCAGCAAGGCCTCCAGCAACACCTGGGCGCGTCGCGGCTGGCCGCATTGCAGGTGCAGCCAGCCCAGCATCAGCAACAGGCGCTGTTGCGTCGGTTTCAACGTCATCGATTCATACCTTGTGCAACAGGTTCAGGGCCATTTGCAGCAGTCGCTCGTCTTCGTCGCGCTCGCCGAGCAGGCAGGCCGCAGCCTGCAGGGCTGGCTGGCGGGGCAGCGTGAGGGCCAGGCGGAGATCGCGCAGCGCCTGGCGGAAGTCGCCGGGGCGCAGCAGGCCGTGGAACTCCAGCTGGGGCCGGGCGTAGTCGAACAGGCGCTGTTGCGCCTGCTGCGCGGGATACAGGCTGGCGACGTGGGTCTCCACCGGCCGGCCGTCGGGCGCCAGCAGATGGCGCTCCGGCAGGGGCGGCGCGAACGGCTCGGCATGCGCCA